>SKHV01000057.1 GCA_007116765.1 Prolixibacteraceae bacterium
CATCTCGATATATATCATAATTTCGCTAACATTACCGACGCCTTTGAACAGTTTGTGGCTAATACTAAAGACAAAGGAATTGTTCTTTTGAATAAAAAAGTGAGCACTTTGATAAAAGTACCTGAAAATATAAGCACATATTACTATTCTATTGACGATACTGAGGCTCATTTTTTTGCATCGAATATTCATATTTCAGACAATAAATTTCACTTCGATTTTCATGCACCCGAAATCGAAATCAAGGATGTTTGCATGTCCTATCCCGGACGTGTTAACCTCGAAAACATGATTGCTGCAATGGCAGTGGCAATTATGCAGGGTGCATCACCTCAAAATATAAAAAAATCGGTGTCGGAATATAAAGGAGTAGTGCGCCGCTTCGATGTACAATTTAAAGCAAATAATATCGTGTACATCGACGATTATGCGCACCATCCAAGTGAACTGGAAGCCACAATTAAATCGATTCGTGAATTATACCAAAACCGGAAAATTACCGGAATTTTTCAACCGCACCTTTTCTCGCGTACAAACGACTTTGCGCTTCAGTTTGCCCAAAGTCTCGATTTGCTCGACGAAGTGATTTTACTCGACATTTATCCGGCTCGGGAAAAGCCAATTGAAGGTGTGACTTCCGATATAATTTTTAATAAAATATCGAACCCGAATAAAACGAAAGTACAGCTCAATGGGGTGCTCCAGTTGTTACAAAATAGAAACATTGAGGTGTTGCTCACTTTAGGAGCGGGTAATATCGACACATTGGTGTCACCTATTACTCAATTTTTTAGAAGTAAGTATTAAATAGAATAATAAGATAGACAATTTTTGTACACAAAGAAATGAATAAGGAAGTAGCAAATGAAAAGTAAAATGCTTTTTAAAATATCAGCATTGTTTGTAGTGCTTGTTTTTATGACCATTACTCTCGTTTTTATTGCGCAACAGCGTAAAAAAATCGAAATGTCGTCGATAATAATTAATTTTGACGATACTTATCGCTTTGTTACGCAAGCACAAATTGAAAGCATTATTCAGCAAAACTTTGGAAATTTAAATGGTGCTTTGCTCGATACTATTAACACATACCGAATCAAACAAAAAATTGAAGAAAACCCTTGGGTGCATTCAGTAGCAGTTTTTAAAGGCTACAATCGTCATGATTCTTTATTTGTTTCAGGTTCGTTGAGAGTTGTTGTAAAGCACGAAGACCCTTTGTTTCGGATAATTGAAAACGGAAAAAGCGTTTACGTAGGTCAGAATGGTAAAGAATTACCAGCATCCGACACATACACATTAAATGTTCCGGTACTGACAGGTACTTTCAGCGACAGTTTATTGCAAAATAGTATGCTACCCTTTGTTAAATATATTTCGGCCGACGAGTTTCTGAAATCGCTAATTTTGCAAATGCACGTAAGCGGAAATCAAGAGCTGGTTTTAATTCCTCGGGTAGGAAATCATAAAATTGAGTTTGGGAAGGTCGATGATTTTGAAAAAAAATTCAGAAATCTTAAAGCTGTGTATGAACAAGGCTTTGGCAATGATGAATGGGAAAAGTACAAAACCGTATCGTTAAAGTATAATAATCAAGTAATTTGTTCACTTAAATAGATCTAAGATAATTGAAAAGAAATACTCACCAATATGAAACAACGAAATATAATAGCAGCAATCGATGTAGGTTCAAACACAATAACATGTATTGTGGGCAGCGATGCAGGCGATAATAAAATTGATATTCTTGGACACTCAATGGTGGTTTCAGCTGGTGTTAGGCGTGGTATCATAATAAATGTTGAAGAAGTTGCATTGGCTATTAAAGCTGCAATTAAAAAAGCTACTTTGAATATAAACGTAGCTATAAAAAAGGTGTATGTGAACATGGCCGGTCACAATATACGCACAATAGAAAAAAGCCTGTCGAAGAGTCTTAACGATTCAGAAACCATTCAAAAATCAGATATAGAGCACTTATTAAGCCAAGCACGAAATATACCACTGTCCGACGATGAAAAGGTTTATCATGTGATTAATCAATCATACAGCATCGACGGAGAAAAGGGAAATCATAACCCGGTAGGTTTAACGGGTAGCGAATTAGTGGTTGATTATAAATTGATAATCGGACCAAAAAATTATGAAGAGATTCTTCGAAAAAGTCTTCAGAAAGCAGGCGTAGATATGGTGAAATGTGTGGTAAATCCCATTGCTGCAGGCGAAGCGGTTTTAAATAGCGAAGAAAAAGAAGCAGGCGTAGTGCTGGTCGATATGGGTGGCGGAACTACTTCCATATCGGTTTATTACGACAGTGTACTAAGGCATTTGTCAATAATACCATTTGGAGGCAATGTAATTACAAACGACATCCGCGAAGGATGTTCAATAATTGCGCGCCAGGCCGAAGCATTAAAAGTAAAATATGGATCGGCAATGGGCGAGCTTGTAAACGATAATATGGTGGTTACCATTCCGGGAATAAACGGTTGGGAACCCAAAGAAATCTCGTTTAAAAACCTGGCCTACATTATACAGGCTCGTATGGAAGAAATTGTCGAAAGTGTATTTTATCAAATAGTAAAAAGCGGATATGCCGAAAAATTAGGTGCAGGAATAGTATTAACCGGCGGTGGAGCAAAACTTAACGGAATTAAAAATCTGGTGCAATTTAAAACCGGACTAAGCGTTCGAATTGGAACTCCTTCAAACGGCCTTTTGAACACCAATATTGAAAAAGCAATTAACACACCACAACATGCCACAGCTTTTGGCCTTTTAAGAAAAACACTGAGCGATAAGAATACACAAGGAAATATATTCATCGAAAGAAGACCTAAAAAGAATATTTTGCCTAATTATGGCGAAGCAATAATGAATAAAATTTCGATATTTTTTGACGAAGTTTCAGATGATGAATTATAAAAATTTAGCTTATGTCAGAATTATTAAACTTTACAACCGAACCCAACTCTGTAGCGCAAATTAAGGTAATTGGCGTTGGAGGGGGTGGTGGTAATGCAGTAAACCATATGTGCCGCATGGGTATCGAAGGTGTGGGCTATGTATTGTGTAATACCGATTCTCAGGCTTTACAAAATAGTCCTGTTTCGGTAAAAATACAATTAGGCAACACCTTAACCGAAGGCCGTGGCGCTGGAAATATGCCCGAACTAGGACGGCAGGCTGCTATTGAAAGTAAAGCTGAAATTCAGGACTTGCTGCAAAATACCACCGACATGGTTTTTATAACCGCCGGAATGGGCGGAGGTACCGGCACTGGTGCGGCACCTATAATTGCCGAAATATGCCGCGAACTCGAAATTCTGACAATAGCCGTAGTAACAATTCCTTCTAAATCGGAAGGGCGAAAACGATATGAACAAGCCATTGAAGGGGTAAACAATATTAAGGAACATGTAGATAGTCTATTGGTTATAAACAACGACAACATTCGAACTACATACGGCAACCTGCCCGCTTCGCAGGCTTTTGCAAAAGCCGACGAAATTGTTGCTACTGCGGTGAAAGGCGTTGCCGAAATCATTACCCTGCATGGCAGCATAAACATCGACTTTGCCGATGTAAGCACCGTATTGACCGGAAGTAATGTATTCATAATGGGTACCGGTTTGGCAAATGGCGAAAACAGAGCTTTCGATGCTGTTGATGCTGCACTAGAGTCGCCTTTGCTCGACAGTAACGACATTTACGGTACTTCCGATATCTTGCTTAATATTACCTCCGGAACCAATGAGATCACTATTGGCGAAATAGGCCAGATAATTGAATATTTGCAGGAAAAAGCCGGCGACGAAGCCAACATAATTTGGGGAAACGGGCATGACCCCAATCTCGACCACAATATTTGTGTTACCATTATTGCGACCGGATTCAAAACCAATCCGGCTGCAATTTTACAGGAAGAAAAGAAAGAAGAAAAAATTGAAATGGAAGCTTCCAATGATGATTTATTCATATCGGACGAACTAAAAGATGAAAATGAAACTGAACAAACCCCAAAGAAATCGGTTCAGATCAATAAAAAAGAAAAGAAGCAAACGAAACGCAAAACAAAATCAGATACTTGGCTTAAAAGGCAACTCGATCTCTTTTTTGAAGAAAACAGCGCCAATCTCGATAATTAAATATAAAGAACCACATGGAAAATAACATACTTACAAATTTCGACGTACCCATTAATCAGGGAGCAATTATAAAAGTAATAGGTGTTGGTGGTGGCGGCAGTAATGCAGTGAACCACATGAGCCGTAAAGGAATAAAAGATGTTGACTTTATGGTATGCAATACCGATGCTCAGGCACTTGCAAACAGCCCTGTTCTTTCGCGCGTGCATTTGGGAGCTTCGCTTACGGGGGGGCGTGGTGCCGGTAATAAACCCGAAGTAGGGAAAAATGCTGCTCAGGAAAACATCGAAGATGTAAAAAAGGCCATTGGCGACAAAACAAAAATGGTATTCATAACTGCCGGAATGGGCGGTGGTACAGGAACAGGTGCCGGGCCCGTAATTGCCGAAGCGTGTAATAGCTTGGGGCTGCTTACTGTGGGTATTGTTACTTTGCCTTTCCGAAACGAAGGCCGAAAACGCATAATGCAGGCAATTGAAGGAATACAGGAAATGGAAAAGCATGTTGATTCCCTACTGGTAATCAATAACGAACGCATTCGTGAAATGTACGGCGATTTTAAAATTTCGGAAGCCTTTGCCAGAGCCGACGATGTGCTGGCAATTGCCGCAAAAGGAATTGCCGAGATTATTACTGTGCATGGTTATATAAACGTCGATTTTGCCGATGTGGAAACCGTGATGCGACAAAGCGGTGTAGCCTTAATGGGCTCGGCTAAGTCAAGCGGCGAAAACCGTGCTATAAAAGCCATCGAAGAAGCTTTGAATTCACCCTTGCTGAATAACAACAACATCAACGGTGCAAAAAACATTCTGCTCAATGTTACTTCGGGTGTCGATGAAATAACCATGGACGAAATTGGACAGATTACCGACTTCATTCAGGCAAGAGCCGGATACGATGCCGACCTTATTTGGGGTAATGGTATTGACAGTGAACTTGATGATGAAATAAATGTAACCCTTGTTGCAACCGGATTTAGCTCAAGCTCAATTCCCGAAGTACTGGCCAACAAAAAGATTGAAAAAAAGTATCATGTGCTCGACGACAGTCAACAAGAGGCAAAAGCTACGGTAAAAGTTAGTAAACCGGAAATAGAAAAACCTTCGATACCCAAGCAAGAGTCGATTGCCTTTACAAACAAACGCAAACCCGACGACATCGACAGCCTTTACTCTAACATTGACACGCCGGCTACAAAAGGAGTAGTTGATAAAGCACCGCATGTGGAGTTTAGTGTCGATTTTGCTCAAAGTGATGATGATGAGATCGACAATATTGAGAGCATACCGGCTTATAAACGACGCATGATGAATAAAATGAATCAAACAAAAAATTCTGCTCAGAAAGTTTCAAAGTTTTCGCTCTCAGCCGACGAGAATAATGAAATATTTTTGAGTGAAAACAATAGCTTTTTGCACGATAATGTGGATTAGTTTTTCTTACGGTTTTTAGTTTCAGATATACTAATTTTAAAACAACAACAATGGCACTATTCGACACAATTAATAATGAAATTAAAGAAGCAATGAAAGCCCGAAACCAAGTTAGGCTTGAAGCTTTGCGTGGTATCAAAAAAGTGATGCTCGAAACACGCGCCTCAAAGGGTGCTAACTCCGAAGTGACTGACGATGAGGTGATAAAGATAATTACAAAGCTAGCCAAACAAGGAAGCGAATCGGCCGATATTTATCAAAAACAGGATCGTGCTGATTTGGCTGATGCTGAATTGGCACAGGTTGAAGTGTTTAATGAATTTTTGCCCGAAATGCTTTCTCCCGAAAAAGTAGAGCAGGTGGTGAAACAAATAATTGAGAAAACCGGAGCTAGCGACATGAAAGATATGGGCAAAGTAATGGGCATGGCCACTAAAGAACTAGCAGGCAAAGCCGAGGGCAAAACCATTTCGGACATTGTGAAAAATTTGCTGCAACAATAGAAAACGAGTACCCTTTTCAAAGCACTCGTTTCCATTCTTTTGATACAGTTTTTATATTTCTATTGAATCGACACTTGGAATTGCCGACTGAATTGGAAGCGTATCAATGTTTGTGGCTCCCAATGTGGCAAGTTTGTAGCGTACCATGGCTAGTGGTACTTTGCCGTTTTTAGTGTCAACCTGAATGTTATACACTGTGTATGTTTTTCCCACACTCATTGTGGGTTCATCGGCAAACAAATTGTGTGCTTCGAGGTATTGGTCAATGGCGCTGCATTTTGCATTGGGCACGTTGAACGTTACGAGTACTTTATTTTCAGCATTTATCGAACCGTAAATATTCAGCAGAAACATGCGAAGTAGCTCAAGTTTTTCTGCATCTTGTTTTAGCTTTGGGTTTATCCAAATGCTGGTTTGCGATTTATACACTTCTTCAATTATTCTTAGTCCGTAATTGCGAATTGCACTCCCGCTTTGTGTAATTTCGAGACCAAAATCGGCACCGCCATTTAGCACTTTCGATTCTGTTTTCCCCCATGTTTCGTATATCAAAATTCCTTTTTCAATTTTCGAAGGGGTTTTATATTTCTGAACCGAAAATTGTCCAAACTCGTCTAATTTGCCAATTTTCTCAAGGGTTTTTCTAATCCAGTTAAGAGCCAGATAAGGCATTTCGGCCACTACCGTAATTAACGATTTTTGTGCAGTCAGGTCGTTGAGGAAAGTTTCCATATTGGCTTGTAGTGTATCGCCTTTCACAATACCAACGAGCCTCACTCCTCCGCGGTTAAGTTGCATAACTCGCTCAAGCTCAATTTCAACACCGTATTCAAGTTTGAATTCAATAATGCGCTCTTCAATCCAGTCGTCGCCGGCAATAGCCACGTCTAGCTCCTGTAGAGCAAGCTGCGAGCTGAATTCCTGTGGTCGTCCGTCCCAGCCGTATAAAAAATTAACTGTTTTGAAATGGCTGGGTCCGCCCGATTCGTATCCACTGGTTTTGAATCCCGAGTCGTCAAGTAGTTGTATGAGGTTTCCTCCTCGCCCGGGGTTGGCCAGTGAACCGGCAGGCATTCCAATTACAAGTTGTTTATTTTTCATAATATGCTTGGTTTAATTTGGTCTATTTTTCAATAATTTCAAGTGTGCCATCGTTTTCAATTTTGCGATAGTAGCATGATTGATATGGCATCCCGTTTTCTTTTTTGGCATGGCAGGCTCCTTTGCCTTCGGGAGTAACCAAAAACAAAAACGAATTTTGCTCGCAGTTTACCCTGATTTCCTCTACCCGAAGCATATCGCCCGAGGTAAGGCC
>SKHV01000266.1 GCA_007116765.1 Prolixibacteraceae bacterium
GAAGTCACGAACATATCACAATTTGGGTTTTGGTTAATGATTGATGAAGTAGAATACTTTCTGCCATACCAATCATTTCCGTAGTTTAAAGATGCTCGGATTTCGGATGTTTCAAATATTGAACGGCTTTCTGAGAACCATTTATATTGGAAAAATTTAGATATTGATTTGACTTTCGACATGATTAAATCGCCTGATGATTATCCATTGGTTTCTAAATAATTCTTTCTTATTCTCGTGATTACATCAACACATCGCCCATTTCCTTTTTTTGCTCTTCAGTAATTATCTGCCCGTCGAACAGGTTGATGATCCGGTGTGCAAAACCCGCATCGTGCAACGAGTGGGTTACCATTACAATGGTGGTGCCTTCGCGGTTAAGCTCGGTGAGCAGGTTCATCACTTCCAGACCGTTTTTCGAGTCGAGGTTACCGGTGGGTTCATCGGCAAGTATCAGCTTAGGATTGGCCACCACGGCACGGGCTATGGCCACACGTTGTTGCTGTCCGCCCGATAGTTGCTGAGGAAAGTGCTTTGCACGGTGGGCAATGTTCATGCGTTCCAGTACCTTGGTTACCATTTCTTTGCGTTCTCTCGAACCAATTTTCAGGTAGAGCAGCGGTAGTTCTACGTTTTCGAACACGTTCAGCTCATCAATCAGATTGAAGCTTTGAAACACGAAGCCGATGTTGCCTTTTCGCAGGTTGGTGCGCTGGCTTTCGCGGAACTTGGCCACATCGGTGCCATCGAAAAAGTAACTGCCCTCGCTGGGATTGTCCAACAGCCCAATTATGTTGAGCAAGGTCGATTTACCACAACCCGAAGGGCCCATTATGGCAGTGAATTCGCCTTTTTTTACTTCGAAATCCACTTCGTTCAGCGCCAAAGTCTCTATGTCTTCGGTGCGGAATACTTTTGTTAGTTTTACTGTGCGTATCATATTTGTTATTAATTTTGGTTACAAGGTAACAGGGTAACAAGGTAACAGGGTAACAGGGTAACAGGGTAACAGGGTGACAAGGTAACAGGGTAGCATGATGACATGGTAATAGGATGACAGGGTGGAGGGTTGCATGGTTACTTTATAATAAGAGTTTCTCTATAGCTTATCATTTTTTGTATCATTGCTGATAATTTCAGTGTTTCTTCAGTAAGGTTACCCACATCAAAAAGATTAATTTTCTCAGCAATGATTAATTGAGTTCTTAGTTCGGCACATGATCCTTTTGCAATTCTTAGAAAACGTAAAAATTCTTTGTTGGAATTCCGATCAAATCCCTCCGAAATATTTGAAGGAATTGAGACAGCCGAACGCTGAATCTGATCACGCAACCCAAAATCGCGACAATTCTGAAGTTTTTTATATAGTTGAACAGCTAAGTCAACACTATTTTGCCAAATCAATAAATCTTCAAACTTTTCAATGCTTCTGCTCATATTCTTATTTTTAAGTTAATTAATAAAGATAACCCAGAATTATGGTTATCATATTTTTCACCTTTTTTTCCTCATTCCCCTTTCATATTTCACTTTTTAATCATGTTACCCTTACACCATGTCACCTTATTACCATTTTACCATGTCACCTTATTACCATGTTACCTAATTACCATGTCACCATTTTACCCTATTTCCCTCCCTATCTCATTTCAATCCTATCATTTCCCCCAAACATCTCATAATTACTGGTAATCACCTTTTCGCCCGGTTTTAAACCTTCAAGTACTTCGTAGTAAAGCGGGTTTTGCCGGCCAATTTTAATGCTACGTTTTGTGGCTGCATTTCCGTTTTCATCGAGTACAAAAACCCACTGGCCGCCTGTGCTTTGGAAAAAACCACCACGTGGTAACAGTATTGCTTCAATGGGTTGTCCCAGTTCGAGACGAATGTGGTAGGTTTGTCCGGTACGCAGATTATCGGGTGTTTCGCTGGTAAAGTGAAGATCCACCTTGAACCTGCCGTTGCGTACTTCGGGGTACACTTTGGCTACATCAATGCCAAACTGCCTGTCCTGTCTTTCGAATGTAGCATTTAGCCCGTGGCGTATACGGTCAATGTAATGCTCATCTACTTGGGCTACAACTTTAAAATTATCGAGAATTTGCAGCTGCCCAATACGCTCGCCACGGTTTATTTGTTGGCCAATTTCGATGTTCAGGGTTCCCAACTGTCCGGTTGCCGGTGCTTTAATATTTAGGTTATCGAGCCGTAGTTGCACCATCCTGAGGTTTTCCTGCATATTCTGTAAGCTGTTGTTCATTTGCACTTTTTGGTTTTCGCGGAAAATAGAATCCTGTACCATGCGCTCGTACCTCAGTTCACGGTCACGTTGAGCCAGTTCGTAATTTTCTTTCGATATGAGATATTGTTCTTTAGAAATGAAGCCTTTTTCAAAGAGTTCGTTGTTTTGTTCGTAATTGCGTTTTAGTCGAATAATCTCGTAATCAATACTTAACAGCTGTTGTTTGTTGCTTATTTTTTGCTGTTCCATGTTTATAAAGGTGTTACGCAGCTCGTTGCTTTGATAGGCCAGTTGCGATTCGGTATTGAGTATTTGCAGGTTGAGGTCGTTGTTTTGCAGGCGCACAATTACATCGCCTTTTTTTACCAATGCACCTTCGTCAATTACTTTTTCGATTACCTTGCCGCCTTCTTCCACATCAAGAAAAATGGTGGTAATCGGCTCTACTGTGCCTATTATCGAAATGTAGTCCCTGAAACTACCGGCTTCTACTGTCGAAATGGTGAGCTTATCCCGCTCTGCACGGTAGGTCGATGTTCCGGCTGTTTTTATCAGGTAAGCCAGCAGTATAATAAATGCCACTCCTGCCAAGGTGTAACCGATGTGCTTCGGCCTGATGCCTTTTTTCTTTTCTATTTTACGATCCATTCCCATTTTTTAAGACTTTAAGACTTTAGACATTAGATTTTAGGCTTTAATTGGGTGTCATTTAATGTCTTGCATTTCTTATAATTAACTAATGACCAATCTATTGACCAATGACTATTGCCTATTGACTTCCTGTATAAAGTTCCAAGGTATATTTTTGTACTACCCAACTATATTTTGCGCGCAATAATTCCGACTGCGCATGTGCTAACAGACTTTGAGCGTTCATAAATTCGGTGCTGTTTACCAAGCCCAAGCGGTAACGCTCGCGAAACGTTTCAAACGATTTTTCTACCGACATTAAATTGTTGCTTGCATACTGGTATTCGAGGTTCAGAGATTCCAGCCTCATTATGGCCCCTTCAATTTCCCTGCGGATTGTTTTCTTCTCGTTTTCGAGCGTATATAGTGCATTTTCTAAATCAATTTTTCGCTGTTTAATATTGAAATCGTTTTGTCGTCCGTTGAAAATAGGTACGCTTAGCGACAAGCCAAACGATGGGTTCAAATAGTTGTCGAACTGAGTGCCCATTGGGGTTTGTGCACCATTTTGCAGCGTATCGGTCGAGAAAAAAGCAGAACTGTAGCTGCCGTTTAAGCGGAGCGACGGGGCTGCATTTCCCTTCGAAACACCGAGCATTTTCTGGTAGTATTCCATTTCGTACTCTTTTTGCAAAATGGTTGGATAATGTTGGCTTGCCATCGTGTAAACATCGTTAACTGTTAGCTGGTTATCGGTAGGCATAAGTACATCAATTTCGGCTGAACTGATTTCGAATTCGCTTTCTTCGGGAATTTCAATCAGGTGTGCCAGTTTTAGTTTTGTAAGCTTGTAATTGTTTTGAGCCCTGTGTAGATGTAGTTCCTGCCCCGATACTATGGCGTCTATTTCGAGTTGGGCAACGGCCTCAAGCAAACCTGCTTCGATATTTGCAGCAATGCGTCCGGCCTCAAATATACTTATGCTAAGCTGCTCTTCGATAACTTTTACCAGCGCTTTTTGATACAAAGCCTGCGTGAATAAATCGGTAACAGAAATTGTGAGCAAATTGCTGGCATAGTTGGAGCCTTCGCTGCCGGCCATTTCGTTATATTTTAATGCCGAAATGGTGTTCATACGTGTAAAACCCGAAAACAATGTCAACGATGAGCTGATACCGTAATTCATATTATAGGTTGTTCCCGACGTGATTTCGTTGTTTTGGTTGGTCGAGCGCCGAAAGTCAAATCCTGAGTTTCCCCAACCATTTACCGAAGGGAGCATATTCCACTGGCTTTGCTGGCGGTTGTAGGTGGCTTTTTGTTCGTAGTTTTGCTGAATTTTCAGGTCTATATTGTGTTCAAGCGCATGTTGAATGCACCTTTCCAGGGTCCAACTTTCCTGTGCCGGACTTGTGTTATTAAAAATGACGAAGAGAAATATGAGTAAACCGATTTGTTTCATTGTATAAAACTTGATTTACACGATATGAAGCCAAGTTTGTGCCAAATTCACAACCGGATAATTATGAGTAGTTTATGATTTTGGCAGGATTTAATGTGTAAATAAATTAGACAATGGGTGTAAAATTCTTTTACAAACCACTAACTTGCGTTAATTTGTAGTTGCTTATTGTCCAGTACATAGTGTATGAGGCTTGAAATTTGTAAATCATAGTGTCTTTAGTGAAAACCTTAGTGTACTTAGTGGTAAAAAATGAAAAACGCGAATATCTTAATCGTCGACGATAACAAAAGCATCCTCAGCGCACTGGAGCTTTTGTTAAAAGGGAAGTGTGCAAGTGTAAAAACACTCTCGTCGCCCAACATGCTGCTTAGCACATTGCAAGGCAAAAACTTCGACGTGCTTTTGCTCGACATGAATTTCTCGGCCGGCATAAACACCGGTAACGAAGGTATTTACTGGTTGCAGCGGGTGCTCGAGCAAGAGCCCGGCATTAGTGTGGTAATGATTACCGCCTATGGCGATGTGGAGCTGGCAGTGAAAGCCGTGCGCATGGGAGCATCCGATTTTGTGCTAAAACCCTGGGAGAACGAAAAAATGCTGGCAACCATCGAATCGGCTTACCGCCTGAGCTCTTCGCGCAGGGAGGTAAAAACGCTGAAGATGAAGGAAAAACAGTTGATCGAAGAAATCAACCGTCCGGGTAAAAGCCTGATTGGCTCATCTCCTGCATGGTTACAAGTAATCGAAATGGTTCATAAGGTGGCGGCAACTCCTGCCAATATTCTTATAACCGGCGAAAACGGAACGGGCAAGGAGTTGATAGCCCGTGAAATACACCGCCTGTCCGACCGTGCCAAAAAAGTAATGGTAACGGTTGATATGGGCTCCATAACCGAAACCTTGTTCGAAAGCGAACTCTTTGGCCACAAAAAAGGAGCTTTTACCGATGCGCATACGGACCGCACCGGAAAAATTGAAACTGCCCACGAAGGCACGCTTTTTCTCGACGAAATAGGCAATATGCCCCTGCCAATGCAAGCAAAAATGTTGTCGGTTTTGCAAAACCGTACCATAACCCGGGTGGGTGAAAATGTACCTGTTCCGGTTGATGTGCGCCTGATTTGCGCTACCAACTGTAATTTGCTGCAAATGGTTTCCATCGGAAAGTTCAGGGAGGATTTGCTCTACCGCATCAATACCATCCACATTGAATTGCCGCCGTTGCGCAACCGAAAAGGAGATGTAAGCGAGTTGGCACTTTTCTTTTTGAACTGTTATGCTGCAAAATACCACAAAACACCACTAAGCCTGAGCGCCGAAGCCATTGAAAAACTGGAAGCTTACGCCTGGCCGGGAAATATTCGCGAATTACAACACGCCCTCGAAAAGGCGGTGATTTTAAGTAATGGGAGCGAACTGAAACCTTCCGATTTTATTTTCAGAATTGGAGAATCCAACGCCGAAGGTAACTTTTGGGGAACGCTCGAAGATATGGAACGCCGCCTCATTGCTGAAGCCATTCAGAAGAGCAGTGGAAACATGACTACTGTAGCTCAGCAATTGGGCATAACCCGACAAACACTTTACAACAAAATAAAACGCTATGGGCTTTAAGCATTACAACCGATTATTGATTGTCAGGATAATTGCAGTAGTTCTAATGGCCGTGGTATTGGGTTGGTGTGTTGCTAGTGCATATTCGTTGTTCCTTGTCGTGTTTTTAATTTGTATGGAAGTAATCCTGATATGGGAGCTTTTTCGTTTTATGACCCGCACCAACCGGCAAATAAGTTTTTTTATCCAAGCCATTAAAAACGACGATACTACGCTTAGGTTTCCCGTAAAAACAGGCAACTCAATAATAAACGATTTACATAGGAGTTTGAACGAGTTGAATGTTGTGTTGCAGGAAACCAAATTAAAAAGCCGGATAAAGGAACGCTACTTCAGCGAAATTATTCAGAATATTGGTACGGGCGTAATGGTTTTCAACCCGAAAGGCTTTGTTATTGAAGCCAATCCTGCTGTTTTGGAATTGATTGGCTTGCAGCATTTAACTCATTTATCGCAACTCGACCGGGTTGACAGCAATTTTAAGCTGGAACTTGAAAAAGTGGCCCATTCGCATAAGCAAGTAATAACTTTGCGAAAGCCCGGCGGGCAGGTGCAACTTATTACCCGCTGTTCGGTAATTAACCTCAAAGACGAAGAAATGAAGTTGCTCACCTTGCAGGATATAAGAGGCGAACTTGAGCGCAAGGAGCTTGACTCGTGGATAAGGCTCATCAGGGTGCTAAGCCACGAAATAATGAATTCGCTTGCGCCGGTTACTTCCATAGCACAGTCGTTGCGCGATATCTGGAAAAATAAAGCCGGTAATGCTAGTCAGATGTCCAATGCCGAGGCGGTTGAGAGCACCATTGGCGGGCTCGAAGTAATTGGAGAAAGGGGAGAAGGCCTTATCCGTTTTGTGCAAAGCTATCGAATGCTTACCAGGGTGCCGGTGCCCAATATTGAAAAGGTAAGTGTGTGTAATCTTTTCGATCGGCTTAGTATATTGGTTTCACCACTAAAACCCGAATTTGGAGTTTCGATTAAATTTATCGTGCCCAAAACTAATTTCGATGTGCTTATCGACGAGCAAATGATGGTGCAAGTTATTCTGAATTTAGTAAAGAATGCCGCCGAAGCCTTAAATAAAACCGAAAATCCGATGATTGAAATTGCGGCTGTTCAAAGAGAAGCTGGTAAAACTGAAATAACTGTTATCGATAACGGCCCCGGCATCTCCGACGAAATAGTGGATGAAATATTTGTGCCGTTCTTCACCACCAAAGAAAGCGGTACAGGGATAGGCCTGAGTTATTCGCGCCAAATTATGCGTGCACATGGAGGGACTATTCAATGTAAAAAAAAAAAAGGGAGAACAATTTTTCGGTTGGTTTGGTGATTTTTTAATACTGTTAAAGGTATAGGTTTA
>SKHV01000489.1 GCA_007116765.1 Prolixibacteraceae bacterium
AGTTTGTGAAATCACTTGAAAAAATCAAAAGCATCCAATATCAGTTCAATACCAAGAAAATTACACCATCGATACAAAAGAGTATTGTGAAAGAGTATCAGGGTGCAACAAAACGTGCCATATTCCTCGATTACGACGGAACGCTTTCGAGCTTCAAAAACAACCCGCAATCGGCTTCGCCCGATGAAGAAGTTTATCAATTGGTCAGAAAACTGGCTTCCGATCCAATAAACGAGGTTACTATTATCAGCGGGCGCGATCGCGAAACACTAGAGAATTGGTTCGAGGGGTTTGACATAAACCTGATTGTAGAACACGGAGTTTGGTCTCGTGTTAGAGGAGACAAGTGGAGAATGATTTTTCAAATTAGCGCCGATTGGAAAGAAAACATACGACCGGCACTTGAGAGCTTTGTGGATAGAACACCTGGTTCATTTATCGAAGAGAAAAATTATTCGCTGGTTTGGCATTATCGAAAATCAGAGCCTGAACAAGGCGTTTTGAGAGCAAATGAATTGAAAGATGAGCTCACAAACCTAATAGCCAATCACAACCTTGAGATTATGGAAGGGAATAAGGTTATTGAAGTAAAAAGCGGAGGAGTTAACAAAGGGGTGGCAGCAGTTAGGTTTATTGGCGAAACGAAGTATGATTTCATTATGGCTATTGGCGATGATTGGACAGATGAGTATATGTTCAGAGAGTTACCCGAAAATGCGGTGAGTATTAAAGTAGGGCTGGTTAATACATCGGCACGTTACAAAGTTGAATCGGTTAGTGCCGTGCGACAATTATTGGGAGCTTTGGTTAATTCACAGTAATTTTTGTTTGCCCTAATTCTGGTTTAAAAAATTTTGCGGAGTAATGTTATAGCTCACACCCAGCCTGAAGGTTTGGTAGCGGTAGTCTCTGAACCCGGTTTGATATTCAGCCGAAAAGTTAAATCTTTGGCCTGTTTTTTCAAGGCGCAAGCGGTATATGAGCGGGTCGTTATGACCCTGTACCGAGCCTTCGCCATAAACATTGTTCAGGTGATTATATGCATCGTAACCACTGTATCCTCCAAATTCATTAAAGATGTTCCAGTTTTGTTTTCTTATTTGTAGAGCCGCAATTACAACAGGCCCTTCGTCCTGTGCCATTTCTACTTTGTTTACCTGCCAAACATAGAATCCGGCCATGGCAGCAATTCTGATTTCATCGATGAACGGGTTTTCAAAAAAGAAACTTCGCCCCAAAGCAAAGCAGTAATAATCCAGCGCCGCATCGGTATATCGTGCGTGATAGTTTGAGCCTGTTGTCGTTTTGTGCGTATAGCTTATGGTTAAGTCGGGTAAAAAGCGGTGTTGTTCTATAATTTGAATGAAAGTGCTGATGTACAGATCGCCGATCTGTGTCGTCCAACCTTCATCATCATAGAAAATTTGTCTTTCATCACGAATGTCATTGGTCATTCTGAAAGTTTCGGAAGGTTGTCCCCAAATTTCGACGGCAGCACGTCCCGGAGCAATGTTCCAATACCAGCTAAAATGACTGTTTATGGCCGTGTCGCCGGGCATAAAGTGGAAATGAGCACCTGTTTCTAACTTCGATTTTGTTCCAACACGAGCATAGTCCAACTTGGGAACAGGTAAGGCATTTGGTCCCATTTTGCCGGGAGCTATTTGAAGCCATTTTGAGGAGTGCGAGCTTCCAAAGTCAATCCAATTGCTTTGATCTCGGTTTTGCGCCTGGCATAAGCTTATTGATATCAAAAACAGAATGAAAGAGCCGTATTTTAACATGGTGATAGATATTTTCAGCAACTTGCTTTTTTGTAAATATCAAAAATAGAAAAAGTATTTCAGTCTGCTTTGTATTTTTAATAATTGTTGATATTCTATCATTCTTAATTTAGAATTCGATTATTTCAACATTACCAATATGTAAGTATTTTCAAAAAATTGAAACTTGTATTTTTTATTAAGTATTTTTGAAAAAAATTGAACAAACTGTAACAAAACAGCGGTTTGATTTACAAATAAGCAATAAATACAAAACTTTAATCACCATGGATTTTTTTGTAGCAGAAAATGTATCGAAAACATATTCAGGTCATCAGGCTTTGACCGATGTTTCGGTAAATATAAAACAAGGTCAGGTTTTTGGTCTTTTGGGACCAAACGGAGCAGGTAAAACTACTCTGATACGCATTATTAATCAAATTACTGCCCCCGATACAGGCAAAGTGTTTTTCGAAGGAAGACCACTCCGTTCGACTGATATTTCACGAATAGGGTATTTGCCCGAGGAGCGTGGCTTGTATAAGAAAATGAAGGTAGGAGAGCAGGCAATATATCTTGCACAGCTTAAGGGCTTGTCGCGCCGCGACGCACTTAAAAAGTTGCGCTACTGGTTCGAGAAATTTGAAATGCAGGCATGGTGGGATAAAAAAGTCATGGAGCTTTCTAAAGGAATGCAGCAAAAAGTACAGTTTGTGTGTACTGTATTGCACGAACCTACGCTTTTGATTTTTGATGAACCCTTTAGTGGTTTCGACCCAATTAATGCCAACTTGCTAAAGCACGAAATTCTGAATTTACGCGAACAGGGAGCTACCATAATATTTTCAACCCATAACATGAGTTCGGTAGAAGAGGTGTGCGATCACATAGCACTCATTAATAACTCAAAGAAAATACTTGATGGCAATATTTATGATCTAAAGTCGTCATATAGAACCAACACATTCGATGTGGAGTACAAAGGTGAATTTACACAACTTGAGAGATTGCTTTCTTCGGAATATGAAATAGTAAATCATGTAGAAAGTTTTCATAGTAATAAGATGACTATAAAGCATATGAATGGAAATGGCAACAACGATTTGCTTATGAAAGTAACACCTCATGCCGAGATTGTTTCGTTTAGTGAACAAATACCCAGCATGAACGAGGTTTTCATCAGAGTTGTACAGGAAAATAACAAATAAATTACGCTACCATGAATAAAACATTGATCATATTTAAAAGAGAATATTTGACTCGTGTGAAAAAGAAATCGTTTCTTATTCTCACATTAATTACCCCTTTTTTGTTTGCCGGAATAGTGTTTTTGCCCGGCTACCTGGCTACCCGCGAAAACAAGCAGGAACATAAAGTAGCAGTCTTAGACCACTCCTCGATATTTTTGGGTGAGCTTAAAAATTCTAATTCAACACATTTTTTCTTTATACAAAAGGATGAATATGAGATTTTGAGACAGAATAACTTAAAAAATAGCGATTATTATGCCTTGCTTGAGATACCACAAAGTATATTAGTAAGCAACAGGGTGTTGGTTTATTCAAACAGGCAAATCAATCTTGATGTAAAGAACCACATTAACCGACAACTCGAAAGTCATATCGAAAATCAAAAGAGGGCAAAGCTGGTAGAGCAGGTAGGTGTTCCTGATCTTGAACGTCAGCTACAGGAAACAAGAACACGTATTTCTGTTGAAACCTTAAAGCTTGGTGAAGATGGAGCGGGCCGTCAGGGATCTACTGAAATAGCAATGATTGTAGGTTATGCTGCCGGATTTCTGATTTACATGTTTGTGTTCATATACGGAAGCATGGTTATGCGTGGTGTATTGGAAGAAAAACAAAGCCGTATTGTAGAGATAATTATATCGTCGGCTAAGCCTGTACAGCTGATGATGGGTAAAATTTTGGCTCTGGCAGCAGTTGGCCTTACTCAGTTTATGCTTTGGGTGGTACTTATGGCAGCCATATTTACAGGAGCAAAATCAATGTTTTTCAACGAAGAAGCTCTTCAGCAAATGACTCAGGGCGACAATGTGATGATGTCGGCCGGCAACGGTGCAATGGGCGGAATGATGAATAATGTTGATCCCGAGCAAATTCAAACGATCATGAATCAGATTCAGGGAATCAATTTTGTGCAAATAATTACTCTATTTCTGGTTTATTTTATACTCGGATATTTGCTTTACAGTTCGCTGATGGCTGCGGTAGCTGCTGCTGTCGATTCAGAGGAAGATATGAATCAGTTTATGTTGCCCATTACAGTACCTCTTATTGGGGCGATAATAATATTGGCCAATGTAATCAAGAACCCTGAAGGGCCTCTTGCGTTCTGGGCCTCGCATATCCCTTTTACCTCGCCCATAATAATGATGGTTCGAATACCTTTTGGTGTACCCTGGTACGAAATAGCTATTTCAGTAGGTATTTTAGCACTGTCGACTTATGGCGCTGTATGGATTGCCGCAAAAATATACCGTGTTGGCATTTTGATGTACGGCAAGAAACCCTCGTGGAAAGAATTGGGTAAGTGGTTGACATATAGAAGTTAAAAATAAATTTATTCAAAATTTATATGGGCGCAAATGTGCCTGAAAGTTTATTGAGAATGGTACATTTTAACAATGTGCCATTTTTGTTTGAATAAGCAGAGGTTTTTGCCATTAATCAATGAAAATTAAACTGTGCCAGCTATATTTTAATCCAGCACAAGAGAATTCGTGATTAGATGATTAAAAAGCTGTTAACTTGTTGTTAATTTTATGTTTGCAATATCGTTTTTGTGTAAGTTTGTATTCAATCTTATTCTTATTTCGGAGTGAATTTATACTGAGGAATTAATGAAGAATTTTAGCACGCAGCAGTATCTGGCATTTTTCACTTTTATTGCACTAATTGCAATACTTGGTGTACAAACAAACTGGCTTTTTAAAGCTGCAAAGCTTGAAGAGGAACGATTTAATTACTTTGTAAACAAGGCTCTTACCGAAGCGAAACACGAAATAGGCGATTTAGCTTCTGAGTGTGAATACATGAACGATTTCCTCTGTGGGAATATGGACAAAGAAGGTGTCAGCAATAAAAACGTCGTTAAAATTGATAGTATTCTCCGCGCAAAGCTTGAGAAATATGATATTGAACTGGACTATACTTTTATAGTTGCTGAGCTTGATGCACCTGAACCCGGCAAAGGAATTTTTAGAAACAAATGTTACCTGAAGTGCCTGAATGGTATGCTCGAAAAAGATGGAATAAAAATCATGCTTGAATTCCCGGCTCGAAATCAGTTTCTATTGGCACAGTTAACCGGAACTTTTCTGCTGGCTATTGTTTCCATTCTTTTTGTTATGATTTCGTTCGTGTTTACTTCACGTATGTTTCGAAAAGAACGTCAGTTATTACAGCAGACCACCGATTTCATCAATAATATGGTGCATGAGTTTCAAACTCCTTTGGCTAATGTAAGACTAGCTGTAGGCTTAATTAAGAAGCGGCAAAACGCTTCCGACAGTAAAACGTCTGAGTATATTTCGGTTATTTTGAAGGAGAATTTGCGGCTTGAAAAAAATGTGGAGGAAATCCTTAAAGTTTCATCATGTGGAAATTTCATTAATCGGGAGGGACATGTTTTAGTAGATTTCAACGAGTTAATTGAACAGAGTGGTGAATACTTTAAAACCCGGATTGAAAGCCAAGGAGGGAGCTTGCAGTTCAGTCTAAATGCTCAAGAAGCAAACGTTTTGGGCGATCCTAATCATTTTAGAATAATTATTTCAAACCTAATCGATAATGCCATAAAATACTCCAATGATTCACCTCAAATTATGGTTGAAACTAATGATCTGCACAAAAAAATACAGCTACGTATAGCCGATAAAGGCATAGGTATTGAACGTAAATATCTAGATAAAATATTTGATAAATACTATCGTGTGTCAACAGGAAATGTACACAATGTGAAGGGCTTTGGCCTGGGGCTTACTTATGTGAAACAACTTGTGGAAATATACAAGGGAAAAATTAGTGTGTCGAGTACAAAAGGCAAAGGCACGTTATTTACAATTGTATTACCTTTGCATAATGAACAAGACGAAAATTCTTTTAGTTGAAGATGATGCCAGCCTTGGTTTTTTAATGGTCGATTTCTTAGAATCGAATGGTTTTGAAGTAAAATTATACCGCGATGGAGAGTCGGGGATTAATGGATTTAAATCCGATAAATTCGATTTTTGCATACTTGATGTAATGCTGCCCGGGATTGACGGTTTTACCATAGCTAAACGAATTAGAGCAGAAAATAAAGCTATTCCAATTGTTTTTCTCACTGCACGCTTAATGAAACACGATAAACTCAGTGGTTTCAATCTTGGTGCCGACGATTACATTACTAAGCCTTTCGACGAAGAAGAGCTATTGTGTAGAATTAATGCAATAATTACCCGCTACAATACAAGCCCTCAAAGCAATATTCAGAAAGATGTGTTTGAAATTGGTCGCTATGTTTTTAACTATAAGAACCAACTTCTTACATTAGACGAAAATGCAAAGCGCCTTACCCACAAAGAAAACGAGGTGTTGCGGCACTTGTGTTTGTCGGCCAACGAAGTGGTAACCCGCGACAGCATACTGTTTTCTATATGGGGCGATAACGACTACTTTATTGGCCGCAGTCTCGATGTGTTTATTGCAAAGTTGAGAAAGTATCTTTCCGAAGACGAAAATGTTCAAATTGTTAATATTCCCAAAGTAGGGTATTCTTTAAACTGTTAGCATAAAAAAAAGCTCTGTAGAGAATGATTCTCTACAGAGCTTTTTTTTAGTGATCCCGGCGGGGCTCGAACCCACAACCTGCGGCTTAGAAGGCCGCTGCTCTATCCAGTTGAGCTACAGGACCGGCATATTGCATTCGTAAATATGCATCAAGCGGCTGCAAATATAGAAAAATGAATTGAGCAAGCCAACAAGTATTTTCTGAAAAAACAAAAATAGCTAAAGTATGAGCCCAATACCAAAGGTAAGAGAAAACAGAAACGTATAAAGAGCAAGATTTTTTAATTCTTCATTGAGTATCGTGGGGTCTTGGTTTTTATACACTTTGATAATGTTTCGCATAAAAAGCGGAATAGTAATTACAAACAGCCATTGCCAGAGTGAAATTTGATAAAACAAAGAATATACAATTGCAAAAGTTAGTGCCGCAGTAATCAATAATGCATGGTACTTACGTGCAAAGTTGAGCCCATATTGTACTGCTAGTGTTTTTTTTCCCGTTTCGCTGTCGGTGACAATGTCGCGCAGGTTGTTGATATTAAGCACCGCTGTACTGAACATCCCAATTACCATTGCCGGTATTATAACGTGTACATCGAACCAATTCGTGTGCAGGTAGTAAGTGCCAATAACTCCTACTAAGCCAAAAAATACGAACACGAAAACATCGCCCATGCCTTTATAACCATAGGGATTTTTACCTATCGTGTATTTAATGGCTGCCACTATGGCCGCAAGCCCAAGAACAAAAAATAG
>SKHV01000488.1 GCA_007116765.1 Prolixibacteraceae bacterium
ATAGTCGAGCATAGGCATTCCACTATTTACACGTGCTTCGTTCAAAAGAACTGCGTATTCCTGAGCATTGGCAACAGGAAGTTTCTTATACAAATTTTGGAAACCGTAACTTCCATCGTAAGTGATATTTCCTTTTTTGATACCTTGTGTATCCGAATAAGAACCTCTTTTTGTAGTTACCAAAATAACACCGTTTGCTGCACGTGAACCGTAAATTGCGGCAGATGCGGCGTCTTTCAATACATCAATCGATTCGATATCAGAAGGAGACAAATAATCGATATTGCCACCGGGAACACCGTCGATCACATACAACGGCTGTGAGTTACCTACGGTACCCATACCACGAATGTTCACCTTAAAGCCTGAACCAGGCTCACCGGTTTCCTTAACAATATTTACACCAGGAGTTTGCCCTTGCAGAGCAGTCATTGGCGATACGGAATTTTGACGCACAATGTCGTCGGCTCCTACTTGTACAGTTGCTCCGGTTGTGAGCCTTTTACGCTGCACACCGTATCCAACTACTACTACTTCGTCGAGATCGGTTAGATCATCCACAAGAACTACACTAATTTGGGACTGTCCACCCGCATTAATTTCTTGTGTTCGTTTTCCAATAAAAGAAAACACTAAAACGGATTCCGAACCGGCAACTTCTATTGTGTAGTTACCATCAAAATCGGAAATTACACCTCTAGTAGTTCCCTTTTCAACCACGGTTGCGCCAGGAATGGCTGAACCGTTTGTGTCGGTTATAGTACCTGTAATGCTCATTTGAGCTACAGATACAACACTCAGACACAGGCTAATAATTAAAAATAACACTCTTTTCTTCATAGTCATAGGTCATAGAGTTAAGATTAAATTCATAAAATTTTGAGTTTAAAAGTTATATTCAAATTAATGTAACATGTACATCGATTTTTCGAATGAATATTCTTGGTAATGTCGTTAGCATAACACACCAAAAAGTTTTTTTTAAGAGCATTAATTATTTGCAACAAGTAAAAGAACGCTGTGCGTATAATTGACGCATTAAATTAATTTCAAAAGTATTAGTTACAACGGACTACAACTAATACGATTTTGTCAATATCTAATACTATCATTAACATAAACCAACTACAGTCTGATACACAGACTTTTGATGTATAAACAATGTTAAAAAAAGTCAAATTTATGTGGTTAAGTATCATTTTTGCTTTCCACTAACTTGTACTATTCTATCAAAAATGAGCTCTTAAAAAACAGCAATGGCTATCATAATATATCTTCACACATCCAATATCATTGATATATTTCATGTTTTAAAAATATTCTATCAATAAAACTACTTGTATTATTTTATCAATAATTCTATATTTGTTGTCAATTGCATAAAATATTATGATGAATTTTCCCAGATACAAAAACAAATAAAAAAAAATTAAAAGTTGAATAAAACCTCAATTAAGAATAAAAAGACCTAAAATTTTCACAAAAAATTCTTTAATATTTCAAGCCGTGAAAAAATCAATTAACAGAGAAATAACACCCCTACAGGAAAACGACTGCTTTATGATTTTTGACCGTCAAATAAAATCATTCACCTATCCGGTTCACTTTCACCCCGAGTTTGAAATTAATTTCATTGTGAATGCCGGAGGCGGAAGAAGAATTGTGGGTGATCATATTGGCACGATAAACAAGTTTGAATTGGTTATGGTAGGCCCCGATCTATTTCACGGATGGGAAAACCCGAACAATTACACACATTCGCCCCATCAAATTACCATTCAGTTTTCAAGCAATTTATTCGACAATAAGCTACTTCAAAAAAAAATATTCAGACCTATCGATATACTTCTGAAAAATGCCCAACGAGGCATTCTGTTTTCAAATGAAACTTCAGAATTGCTGAAAAAGCAATTTTTTGACTTGCCTAAAAAACGAGGATTTGAATCATACATCGCATTTCAGTCTTTACTTTACGAGTTAGCTGTTTCCCCAAATCAATCATACCTTACAAACCTTTCGTTTCAGGAAAACAAAGATATTTTCAATAGCGATAAAATTGAAAAAGTATACAATTACGTGCGCAAAAACCATAACCACAAAATAATGCTCAACGAAGTGGCAAGCCTTTTAAATATGTCCATTGTATCATTTAGCCGCCTAATAAAACAACGTACAGGAAAATCATTTGTCGATTTTGTAAACGAAATCCGATTGGGATATGCTACACGCATGATTATCGAAACGAATAAAAGCATTTCAGAAATATGCTATGAATGCGGTTTTAATAACATATCAAACTTTAACCGTACTTTTAAAAAAAGACAAAATTTTACACCTTCACAATTCAGAAATTTTTTTAAAGAATTTGAATATTCAAATTAATACTGTCAATAAAAAGATAAAAGCATCTTATTTTTTAAATGTTCATCTTTTATTTTTATCTTGCGCTGTTATTCGAGTATTACTATTAAAAACATTTCATTTCCACATTTCAATATGATAGGACTTATAGGACTTAGCCACAAAACAGCACCTATTGATAAACGTGAACTTTTTTCAATATCACAAGACGAAGTTATACCCCTTGCCGATTTCATGCAGCAAGAAACTGACATTTCGTTCATTGTAGTTTTGTCAACATGTAACCGTACCGAAATTTATTTTTCCACTAGTGAAACAGACCGACTTTCAACGGTTGAGAAAGCAATATCGGCATTGAAACGTTTTAAGAAAGCCGAAAACCAATGTTCCCGTTTTTTTTATCATAAATTTGACTCTGAAGCAGTTTCTCACCTCTTTAACCTCGCGTCGGGGCTCGATTCGATGGTTATTGGCGAAGATCAAATCTTGGGACAGCTCAAAGATGCTTATATATATTGTACCGATAATGCACTCACCGATGCAGTATTGATGCGCCTTTTTCAAAAAGCTTTTGAAACCGGAAAACGAGTGCGCACCGAAACCGGCATTGCACTTGGCAATATGTCGGTAAGCAGTGTGGCAATTGAGCTTTGCGCACGTGAAAATGCACCCCTGATTAACAAATCGGCCTTAGTTATTGGAGCCGGAAAAACCGGACACCTTGCCCTTCAAAGCCTGATCAAAAAGGGGATAGGAAGTACAACGATAATAAATCGAACTGAAAAGAAAGCACTTGAATTGGCCAGCTGTTTTGAATCAAAAACTGCAAAATTCAACGAACTTCAAACCGAAATAGGGAAGCACGAAATTGTTATTGTTGCCACTTCGTCGGGCAAACAGTTAATTAGCCAACAAATGGTTGAGAAGTCGAAAGAAGGAAATAACAAAACTCAGATTTTTATCGACTTATCGGTACCTCGTAACATCGACATTGAAGTAAAAAAAATTGAAAATGTAAAGCTTTTTGCAGTAGACGATCTACAGGAAGTAATCAAACAGAATGCCGAGCAGCGTAAGAATGCAGCGATGAAAGCAAAGTCAATCATCAACGAAACGGTCAATGCATATAACGATTGGCTAATTAGTCGTTCGCTGAGGCCTGCCATTAAAAGCATAAACAACAATCTGAATAAAGTTTACAAGCAGGAACTGGAGAATTTCAGGCATTTCGATTCGCCTGAGACAAAAGAAGCCGTTGAGCAATACACCCGACATATTATTCACCGCTATTCCAGACTGCTAGTACGTAATCTGAAACAACTCACCAACAACGGTCAAAATACTGATTCGCTTGACATCATAAAAGAGCTTTTCGATATTGAAGATAACAACAGGAAAAAGAAATAATGCAAGTTATAAAAATAGGCACCCGGGGCAGTAAACTGGCACTTTACCAAGCAAATAAAACAAAGGAGATACTTAAAAAAGCATTTCCCGGCTTAAGTGTAGAAATTTGCATCATCCAAACCAAAGGTGATAAAATACTCGATGTTGCCCTTTCAAAAATTGGAGACAAAGGCCTTTTCACCAAAGAAATCGAAAATGCCTTACTCAATGGCAGTGTCGATTTGGCCGTTCACAGCCTTAAAGACTTGCCCACTACCCTGCCCCATGGTCTGGAACTTGGCGCAGTGCTTGAACGCGGCGAATTTCGCGATGCGCTGGTGAGCCACAAAGGCTTACAATGGAACGACTTAAAACCAGGACATGCGGTGGCCACATCGAGCCTTCGCCGACAAGCAGCACTGCTGCATCAACACCCGGGCATCACCATAAAAGACATAAGGGGCAACGTGGAAACACGTATCCGCAAAATGGAAGAAGGCTATTGCGATGCCATGATTATGGCTGCTGCCGGACTACAAAGGCTTGATCTCGCAAAGTACATTAGCGAAATACTTGAACCCGACACCATAATGCCGGCAGTATCGCAGGGCGCCATTGCCATTGAAATAAGGGAAAACGATGCTGAGGTGAAATCACTCATCGATAAAATTAACCACCCGTCCACCTCAACTGCAGTAAAGGCCGAAAGGGCTTTTCTACGTACCCTTGAAGGTGGCTGCCAAGTACCGCTTGGTTCTTATAGCAAGATAGAAGGTGAAGAAATAACGCTGCACGGTTTTGTGGCCTCAACAAATGGCGAAACTTTTTTAACTGAAAAGATAAGCGGTTCAACATCGAATCCCGAAGCTTGTGGCATTGCACTTGCACAAAAACTTATTGATATGGGAGCTAAAGCTATTCTGGAACAAATAAGGCTCAACATGCAACATTGAAAAAATGGATAATCATACCCGATACATTATCTCAACCCGCCCCAAAGGGCAAAACAGTGAGCTGAAGGCTCTGTTGCAAAAACAAGGCTATACCTTGCTCGAAATGCCGCTGATTGAAATTCATCATTCAGTATTGAAACCAAATGATATTGAAAAACTGAAAAACATTCAGCAATACCAATGGATTGTGTTTACCAGCCCCAACGGAATAAGGCATTTCTTCAAACATTATATCGAAACAACAGGCAATAAACTATTGCCCGAAAGCATAAAAACAGCAGTAGTGGGCACTACCACACAAAAGTTGTTGGCTGAATTTGGCCACGAAGCAAACAATGTAAACCCGGGAAACACAGGCCGTGATTTAGCCAATTTCATGCTTGAAAAAGTAAGGAAAAACGAAAAAATATTATTCCCCGAAGGGAATTTAGCCAGAGCCGAAATAGCTAAAATACTCTCGGCAAAGGCCGTTTGCGAAAACATAGTGATTTACGAAAACCGCATGCCCCAACAAATTGATTCAACTCTTATTCAGCAAATAATCGATGATAATTACGAATACATCATTCTGACAAGCCCATCGGGATTTATAAATTTGAAGGAAGTTTTAAATGACAAAACCGATTTGAATAATTTGCGACTGGTGAGTATTGGCACTAGCACTTCGGCCGAGATAGAAAAACACGGATTGAAGCCTTACGTAACGGCCAACATGTCGAACGCACAGGGCATTGCGAAGGTAATTGAAGAAATGAGACATGAGACATGAGATATGAGATGTGAAATTTAAGACACAGAAAGATTTATACTCTCTGCACTCATGCACTTATGCACATTACAATTACTCAAAAAACAAAACATTTTTGGATTTCATTCCGAAAATACTGCAACTTTTTTGGATTTCATTCCCTCAATTCCAACATAAAATGAATGCCCTGAATAATAAATCTTTCGTAATTTGGTTTTGCATAAGCATTCTTCCTAATTTGTAATTAGTTTTGTAGTTCTTTTGTAGCAAAAAGCTAATGACTAGCAACTAATGACTTAATGACTCCCGATAGAAGCTATCGGGATGACTAAATGACAATAAATATGACATTTCCAACTACTCGACTTAGAAGATTACGCTCATCGGCGGTTACCCGCAACCTGGTGCGCGAAACAATACTCACACGCAACGATTTAATCATGCCCCTTTTTGTTTGTCCGGGCACTAAAGTTGAAAACCCCATAAGCAGTATGCCGGGCAATTCTCAACTCTCGGTCGATATGCTGGTCGAAAAAGCAAAATCACTTTACGACAAAGGCATACAAGCGATACTTTTGTTTGGGATACCCGAAAGCAAAGACGACCACGGGCTTGTTGCCTGCCAACCCAACGGCATAGTTCAACAAGCAGTACATGCATTGAAAAAAGAGGTACCCGAAATGTACCTTATTGCCGATGTTTGCAATTGCGAATACACCACCCACGGGCATTGCGGCACCATAGTCAATGGCGATGTGCACAACGACCTCACCCTCGAAACACTGGCCAAACAATCGGTATCGCTGGCTGCCGGGGGCGTTGATATGCTAGCTCCAAGCGACATGATGGACGG
Organism: Prolixibacteraceae bacterium; assembly: GCA_007116765.1. Taxonomy (GTDB): domain Bacteria; phylum Bacteroidota; class Bacteroidia; order Bacteroidales; family Prolixibacteraceae; genus Roseimarinus. The sequence continues at coordinate 6,302 of SKHV01000488.1, forward strand.
GCGCGTTGGTGCAATTCGCAAAGCATTGGACGAAAACGGCCACACAAACACGCCAATAATGGCCTATTCAGCAAAATATGCCTCGGCCTTTTACGGCCCGTTCCGCGAAGCTGCCGAAAGTGCCCCACAATTTGGCGACCGCAAAACCTACCAAATGGATCCGGCCAACAGCAACGAAGCCCTGCGCGAAGTAGCACTCGACATTCAGGAAGGTGCCGACATTGTTATGGTAAAACCTGCACTAAGTTACCTTGATGTAATTAACCGGGTGAAAAATGAATTCAACATGCCCGTATGTGCCTACAACGTAAGCGGCGAATTCTCGATGGTGAAAGCAGCTGCCGCCAAAGGATGGATTGACGAAGAACGAATTGTGATGGAAATACTCACGTCCATCAAACGTGCCGGTGCCGATATGATTATCAGCTACCATGCACAGGATGTGGCGGAAAAAATCTCATAATCCTTATAGGGGTAGTCCCCTTCCATGTTGTCATAGCACCAAAAAAGGAAAAGTGTTGGGCTGTATTGATGAATAAATTATCTTTAGTGCCTTAAATTAAACCTTTTGGAACTAAACGATAAAAATATTCTGGAATGCTTGCAAAACAACGACGAGAAGGTTTTTGAAACTTTTTTCAGAACCTACTACCAGCGGCTTTGCAATTATGCCAATACCATTTTGAACGACATGGACGAGGCCGAAGAAATGGTTCAGAATGCTTTTCTTACTTTATGGGAAAAGCGCGAAACCATCGAAGTGCACACTTCGCTAAAATCGTACATGTACCGCACGGTTTACAACAGCAGCCTAAACAGGGTAAAACACCTGAAGGTGCAACAAAAACACGGCGAGTTTTACAAACACAGCGCAACACTTACACACGAGAGCACCAGCGAAAAGCTCATGGAAAGCGAGCTGGAAAACATGGCACGCAATGCCGTTGAACAAATGCCCCCGCAATGCCGGGCAGTATTCAAACTCAGCAGGTTCGAAAACCTTAGTTATGCCGAAATTGCCCAACAGTTAGGCATTTCGGTAAAAACGGTCGAAAACCACATGGTAAAAGCCTTGCGCACTTTACGAGTAAAACTGAAAGATTTTTTGCCAGTATTAATCTGGCTGCTTATGAAAAACTGGAATTAAGCTTTGAGTGAAAACAGTAAACATATCGACCTTTTAATTGCCCGCTTCATTTCGGGCGAAGCTTCCGATGCCGAACAGCTTGAGCTCAGGCAATGGATGGAGCAAAGCACAAAAAACCGGAAACAGTTCGACCAGATTCGTTTTGCCGACAATCAGGCCGTGGCATCGCACAGGCTTGTCAATGTGGATGTGGACAAAGCCTGGCAAAAGTTACACCTGAAAATGAAAACGGGCAGCCCCGAAAAAACCGCTAAAAAGAAAAGCCGCACCATTTCCATGCCCATTTTATTGCGCATTGCCGCCATGGTGGTACTGGTGTCGGGACTAGCATTGGCGCTGTACAGGCACAACCAAAGCATACAGCACCGCGAGGTGTTAGTTGCCTCTGCCGGCGAAGTGCTGCATTACACCCTGGCCGACAGTTCGGCAATAACCCTGAACTACAACAGCCGGATAACTTATGCTGCCAATTACGGCAAGAAAGAACGCCGTGTTTTTCTTGCCGGTGAAGCTTTTTTTGACGTGCAACACATCGAAAACATACCCTTTATAGTAGAAACGGCAAACACATTTGTGCAAGTAACAGGAACATCGTTCAATATAAAAGAAGCCGAGACCGACAGCCTTGTTGAGGTGTATGTAAAAAGTGGCAGCGTGCTGTTTTTTACTGCCAACAACGAAGGGGTTTCTCTCTTTGCGGGCGAAACGGGCATTTACAACAAAATAAACCAAACCTTTGTCAAAACCACCCAAAGCAATGTGAACACAACTGCTTATGCTAACCGTATTTTTGTTTTCTACAACACCACGCTCAACGAGGTAATTGAGCAACTGGGCCGCGTGTACGAAACACCCATCGAACTGCAAAACCACGAGGCAGGACTATGCACCATAACAGTTTCGTTCAACGATGATGATTTGCCCATTATGCTGTCGATAATTGCCGAAACCCTTGATTTGGAGCTAAACTACGAAAACGGACGCTACCTGCTTTCGGGCATAGGATGCACTGCCACCGAATAGAAACCTTGCCATGAAACGACTCGCCTCTATCATATTGTTCATCTCATTATATTGCATTTGCATGGCACTAAACAGCCATGTACCGGTGCTCGAACGGCGCATAAACATCAACATGCAAAGCCAAAGCATAGAGCAGGTGCTGACCGAAATTGCCCACCAGGCCGATTTTGCTTTCTCCTATAACCCCGAAGCAATAGGTGCGGCTCAAAGCACCAGCATTAACATAGAAAACCAGACTGTGCGCTATGCATTGAACCTGCTTTTTGCCGATGAAGTAAGCTACCGCGAAAGGGGAAAATTCCTAATTCTTCAACAGGCAAAAAAACCAAAAAAGAATACCCCTTCGGTGGTGGAAGGCTACCTGTACAACGATATGGGGGAAATACTTGCCGATGCAACGGTATATTCTCCCGGTTCGGTTACGGCGGTCAACACCGATGAATTTGGCTATTTCAGAATAGAGATTGATGCCAAAGACACCATTGGTCCGGTGCTTGCGAGCAAAAAGGGATACCACGATGCCATGCTCATGCCTTTGCCGGGGCGTTCAGAATTTGTACAACTGCAATTGCCACCGCATAACGAGCAATTGGCTGCAATTGACAGCAACGGAACACCGGCTGTTTACCCTTCGTTTTTAATTAACCGCAACATGAAAGTGGCAGCTGAAAATATAGGACAGTCGCTTCAGCGCACCGTGCAATTCTCGCTGGCACCACACATTGGCACCAACTCCCTTTTGTCGGGCACTACTTCCAACATGTTCTCTTTCAACCTCATTGGGGGATATACAGAAAGTGTTACGGTTCTTGAGCTGGGTGCTTTTATGAACATTGTGCGTTACGATGCCGGTGTAGTTCAGGGGGCAGGTTTTTCGAACTATGTGGGCCGTAACTCGAAAGGGATACAAGGCGCCGGGTTTGCAAATCACGTAGGAGGAAACTTTAACGGGGTACAGGGTGCCGGGTTTATGAACAACGTAGCACAGAATGCAAGCGGGCTGCAAAGTGCCGGGTTTTCGAACACCACCCGCCAAAATTTCAAAGGCTTGCAAGCTGCGGGTTTTGCCAACCATACCGGGGGCAATATGCACGGTCTACAGGCTGCCGGGTTTGGCAACAACACAGGGGGCAACATTACCGGGGTACAGGCGGCAGGGTTTTCGAACCGAACAGGTAAAAGCGTTAATGGAGTGCAAGCTGCTGGCGCACTCAACGCAGGAAAAAAAATAGAAGGTGCTCAACTCGCAGGGATAATCAATATTGCCGACACATTAAACGGAGCCCAAATTGCCGGGATTATCAACATAGCAGGTACTTTAAATGGCTTTCAACTGGGGCTCATAAACATTGCCGACACCTGTACCGGAGTGCCCCTGGGACTGTTCAGCTTTGTGGCCAAAGGCTATAACCGTTTCGAAGTTTACACCGGCGAAACCTTTCATGCCAACGTGGCCTACCGTGGCGGCGTGAGAAAACTACACAACATTATTATGGCAGGCGTACAGCTCAACAACACCGACAACACTCCCTTATATACTTTTGGATTGGGTATGGGCAGCAACCTGGGCAAAGGTCCCCGAATAAGTTATGACCTCGATTTAACTTTCAGGCAAGTAGCATACGGCAGTCATTTTTCCAACATCAACATGCTCTACAGTGCCGGCTTTGGGGTAGAATGGAAAACAACAAAAAGCACCGCACTTTTTGCCGGACTAAGCTACAACCTCTACCTTACCGACGCTTCATCGGTATATTTCGATAATATATTCAGCAACATTCCGCCCTACACCATTTCCAACGAACGCTTTGACGAAAACAACGCGCTTATGTCGTGGATAGGCTTTAAAGCCGGAATCAGGTTGTTCTAAAGTTTCTTTTCAAAAAATCATACTCAACTAGGGGGTGTGTTAACTCTTGTTGTCATAGAAGCAAATCTGACAAAAAAAAACACATTAACCATTATTAATTCAAAAGAAAAGAAACCATGACAACACGAGTAATCACAACCCTCTTGCTTTTTATGACAATCATGTCGAACATTTCGTTAAAACCCCTTCAGGCACAAACCTACAAACAGGTAGTGAGGGGAACAGTAGTTGACCGCGACACAAAATCGCCAATCCCGGGAGCCAACATTGTTGTGGCCAACAGCGACCCGTTTACCGGAACAGTATCCGACATCGACGGTATTTTCAGGCTAGAAAACATTAATCCCGGCCGCATAACCCTACTGGTTAGCTGCATGGGCTACGAGCGGCTTAGCGTTCCCAACCTATCGGTAATTAGCGGAAAAGAAACCATTCTTGAACTGGAAATGACCCAAGCATTCGAAACCCTTGCCGAAGTAACCGTTAATGGCAACAACGGCAGGCGCGGACAGGTACTCAACGAAATGGCTCTTATGAGTGCCCGTACTTTTACTGTCGATGAAACAAAACGCTATGCCGGTTCGCTCGACGACCCCTCGCGCATGGTAAGTGCTTTTGCAGGCGTTACCAGCGACCCCGCGGGTTTTAACGAAATTGTGGTGCGCGGCAACAGCCCCAAGGGCATACAATGGAGGCTCGAAGGTGTTGAAATACCCAATCCCAACCATTTTTCGCACCAGGGAAGCACCGGTGGACCAATCAATGCACTAAGCAGCAACATGCTGGGCACCTCCGATTTCTATACCGGTGCTTTTGCCCCCGAGTATGGAAATGTGCTAAGCGGTATTTTCGACATGAAAATGCGTACGGGCAACAACGAAAAACACGAGTTCACCCTGGGCATGGGCGCATTGGGTATCGATGTGGCTGCCGAAGGCCCTTTCAAAAAAGGAAACCGCAGCTCGTACATTGTTAACTACAGGTATTCTACCCTGGCCATTGTCAACGACCTCAACCTGGTTGATTTTGGTGGAGTGCCACGCTACCAGGATCTTTCGTTTAAAAGCAACATGATTACTGAAAAAGCAGGCACATTCTCTGTATTCGGGCTGCTGGGGCTCAGCGGAATCGATGTGGGCATGGACAATGCAGGCAACGAAAAAGTGTTCGATGGCACACAAATGTCGCGCTTTGGGGTGGTAGGGCTCAACCATTTGTTCCTTATAAACAACAATTCCTTTATAAGGTCTTCGGTTTCGGTATCGAACAACGGCTCATCGTTCAGTGCCAGTTCACGTTTCGACGATAAAGTGTTTTACGAAACCATGGAACGCTCGTGGGATCGAAACGCCATTCAGTTTTCTACACGCTACAGTAATCGCTTCAACAACAACCTGCGCTTAATGGCCGGTGTCGAATACAAGCAAATGTACTACAACATGAACGACCGCTTGCGCTACCAGAACGATTCCATTATGCATACCAACATCAACATGACCGAAAATACCGGGCTGCTCAGTTCCTTTGCCAGCTTAAAGTACCGCGTGGCACGCAACCTCAACCTGGTAACGGGTTTGCACTACACCCATTTTATGCTCAACAACTCACAATCGGTTGAGCCGCGCCTGGCCCTCAAATGGGACATAACACCGCGCAACAGCTTTAACCTGGGCTATGGAAACCACAGCATGACAGAAAACATAGTAATCTATTATCAACAGGTGTACAATGCCGACATGAAGCCCACAACACCCAACCTCGATTTGGGGCTAACCAGGGCCAACCACTTCATTATGGGTTACGACCAGCGAATTATGCAAAACATGAACGCAAAAATTGAAGTGTATTACCAGGGCTTGTACAATGTGCCTGTTGAAAACGACCCGAAGAGCAACTTTTCGGTCATAAACGACCACCACGGGCAATCGTTCAACGCACTTGTAAACAAAGGCAAAGCGCGCAACTACGGTGCCGAGCTCACCCTCGAACGCTTTTTCAGCAACAATTACTATTTCCTGTTTACCGGTTCGGTATATAAGTCGGAGTACAAAACCCTTACCGACATTTGGCACAACACCCTGTTCGATGGTAACTATGCCTTCAATTTCCTCGCGGGTAAAGAGTTTGTACTGGGTAAGCCCGAAAAAGGGAACACCCTCAACCTTAACTCAAAAGTACTGTTTAACGGAAATCGCAAATACGTGTCTATCGACTTAGAAGCAAGCCGGCGACTGGGCCATGGAGTTTACGATTACTCAAACCCTTATGCCGACAGGCTCGACAATATATTCCAGGTAAACTTTACCGCCAGCCTAAAATTGAACCGGGCTAAAGTTACCCACGAAATACTGCTCGATTTTTTCAACCTGCTCAACAACCAGGGGCGTGTGTCGGAATATTACAACCAGTTTGCCGAAACCGTTGAGTATGGTTACCAAATGTCTCTCATGCCTAACGTAATGTACCGAATACATTTTTAAACATCAAACTAGGGGGCATCAGCCACCATGTTGTCATAGAAGCAAATCATATAAAAACATTAAATATTCAAAGCCATGAAAACACAAATTATCATTACACTTTTCGCACTTATGTTAACACTTGGCAGTTTTGCCCAAAGCAACGGTCAAAACCACGAAACCCAAAAACAACGCGACCCCGTTTTTTATACCTTCATTATTAACTCGGTGCCCGACAACTTTTTTCTGCCGCTGGTGGGCTTCGTTAATGATGCGCGAGGAAATCATTACAGCGCACAAATAGGCTTTGTGAATACTAACCGCATCAACTTCGGGGGAGCACAAACCGGTTTTATTAACACCGTTGGCGGAAATGCTTATGGCACACAGGTAGGCTTCATTAACACCGTGGCCGGGAACATGGGCGGTGCACAAGTGGGTTTCATCAACACCGTGGCACAAAAAACCCATGCCATACAAGTAGGTTTTATCAACACCAGTGCCGACACGCTAGTTGGTGCTCAAATAGGTTTTGTGAACACTGCCGCTCGCAAAGCCACTGCCCCACAGGTGGGTTTCATCAACTCGGCCAAAAGCCTCAACGGTTTCCAACTGGGGTTTGTGAATATAGCCGACACCATCGAAAGTGGTGCTGCCCTTGGGTTCTTGTCCATAGTCCGCAAAGGCGGTTTCCACGCACTCGAGCTATCGGTTTCCGAAATGTACCCCATCAACCTGGCCTATAAAATTGGTCTCGAACGCCTGTACACATCGTTCATCGTGTCGCACAACCCTGCCGAGGCCAGTCAATTCGCAATAGGCATGGGACTGGGGTCGATAGTGCCCATGGGCAAATCGTTTTTCTTCAACCCCGAGTTCACCTCACAATCGTCGGTAATCAACGGTTTTCAACAAGCCAACAGCATAGCGGCACGCATCGGCTATTCCGTCACCCCGAAGCTCAGCATTATAGCCGGCCCATCTGTAAGCTTCCGCTACAACCTCGATTCGGGCAAATCGCACGCCCCACTGTTCACATTCACCCAACACAAAATAAACGACTACTCGCAAATACTAACGGGCGCAAGATTTGCCGTACAATACAAGTTCTAAATAATCAGGCGGCCTGTGGGCTGTCCGCTATAGCCAACACAGCCTGTGCAAGGCGTTTACAGGTCGTACGCCGGGGCTTCCTAAGGTCGCCCGAGTACTCCCGTTCACGCGCTGCACAGGCTGCGCCGGGCTGCCGCTCCCATCCCTGGCCGGGCGGGCTGCAAGCAACTACATTGTTCTATATACTTGTTTTAGAGCTTCGCTTCAATAAGCTTATCAAGCGAATAACGGCCACTGCCTGCAAACAATAAGGCTACAAAAGCCACCAGGTAAAGCAGGGCAAGCTCTTTCACTGCCAGCGGATCGTTGGCATGCGCCACAAAGGCAGCAATAAACATGGTAAAAGCCATTGGTATGGCGGCCAAACGGGTTCCCAGCCCCAGTATCAATAAAATCGATCCGCCAAATTCGGCAGCCGTGGCCAAAGCCAGCGATACACCGGTACTAAGACCGAAAAGGGGCAAAAACTGAATCGGTTCGCCCGAAAACAACATTCCCAATTTTGGGATACCGTGCGTTAACATCAAAACACCAAAACCTACACGTACCAACAACAAAGCAACATCGGTCGAAACGGGAGCGGCATTTACGCTGAACAATTTTTTTATCTGATTCATCTGTTTAAAAAATTTTGATTCTTATTTTTTTGCTATTTAGAACAAGACAAAATAAATACCGATTTTGTTCAGTTTTAAATATCCTTTATTTAAACAATAGTAAAGAGATAAAAAGGGGTTGTTGGTCAATATGAGCTTAAATGCCCAAAAAACCCGCCATCGCTATTCGGGCACCCATACTGAAACCGAGCCGGCTTTGCAGCGAAACTCTCCCCATCCATCTTTGTTGGTAGTTACCGCATCATTTACATGCTTAGTAATATCAACATAAGTTGTACCAGAAGACCCTGTTTCCATGTTCTTTCTACCTTCACTTCCATTACTTATTAAAACAGCCATTCCCCGCGGTTCTTCTTCATTTCCTCTACGTGTCCAGCCAATACAGTTCGAATGGTCAAAGTAATCGTATTGTTCGCCATAAGCATATTTTTTCCGAACAAACAGGAACTGATCAATTAACCATTGGTGGGCATCCATCCATATTTCATATTCGTTTCCATCCTGTCCGGCACCTTTATAATGTGCCCCGTAATAATCAGCTGCAAAAACGCAGGGATATCCATCTTTTCTTAAAAGAATCATTGCATAAGCCAATGGTTTGAACCAGGCTTCAACAACCGATTCGAGCGATTGTAACGGCTGGGTATCGTGGTTGCTTACCAGCGTTACTGCAAAGGTAGGATGGTTTTTAACAAGCGTATTGTCAAAAATTGTTTGCATATTGAAATTTTCACCTTCTTTGCCGGCTCGCGCAAAGTTGTAATGGAGGCTAACATCAAAAAGCATCATGCTTCCGTCAGTTACTTTGATAAAATGCTCCAATGCCTGGCTGTTACCTGACCAGTACTCGCCAACTGCAAACAGTTTTCGCCCATTGTGCCGGCGAACATGACTCAACCAGTCAAGAAAAAAATCAGATTTTACATGTTTCGTGGCATCAAACCGAAATCCATCAACGCCCGTTGTTTCCAGGTACCATTCTCCCCAATAAAACAGTTCTTTTTGAACATCGGGGTTATTTATATCAAGATTACATCCCATAAGGTAATCAAAATTTCCCTTGTCCAAATCTACGCTGTCATCAAATGTTTTCCCTTCAAAAAGATAAATAGCATTAGCTTCAGCATCGAGCGTGTTATAATCAACTGCATTAAAATGCCACCAATGCCATTTTAATGCAGAGTATTTCTCTTTTCGTCCTGGGAAATTGAAATGTGTCCAGGCTTTTATGGTTTGTAATTCTCCTATTGCCTCATACCTGTTTTGAGGATTGAACGGAGTGGCTTTGAATGTTTCGGGCTCATCGGCGCCAAGCTTATGATTAAATACCACATCGACATATATCTGAAGGCCTGCCTTTTGTGCTGATTTTATTCCGTTCAGGTATTCTTCGCGTGTTCCGTACTTAGTTCGAACAGAACCTTTCTGGTTGAACTCGCCCAAGTCAAAGAGGTCATAAACCCCATACCCAACATCGTTTTCCCCTGCAGCACCTTTATATGCCGGGGGAAGCCACAATGCCGTAAAACCGGCACTTGCAAGCTTTGAAGAATCTTTCGCCAATTGCTTCCATAAACTTCCATCAGCAGATGTGTACCAATGGAAATATTGCATCATGATACCATTATGTTCGCTCATATCTTTATTTTTATGTTTCCAATAAATATACATTTATTTAATTACACCAAAAGCCATAATGAATGATAAGAACAAGAAAAAAAAACACAGAGCCGAAATAAAAGAGATATTATTTTTGTTATCCAATGTCATAATAATTGCAACTTAAAATCCAAATTGATTTTTTTAAGTCGATTTTTACTTCGGCTATAAGACAAAAGCTATTTCATCATGGCCAACCTGCCGACAGGTAGGCAGGTTTGGTCTAACTCCAGTTAATAATATTCTTATCCCTTGTCCTTTGGGCACAAAATGTCCTTTTATTGGTACCCAAGGTTTCGATTGAGGCAAAACCTCAAGGTTTTTTAGTTTCACTTTAAATTTTCATTAAGAAAGCATGAATGTGTTTCATTTAAAATACTTTCAACAACAAATAAAATAATGAAGAAAGAAAGCAATGAATTAAAAATTTAAAAAAATGCTTCATAATAAATGCTTATTGAATACATTTATAGCTTTAAAATAAAACGGTATGTCGTCACTCTATCTAATATTTGTGGTTATTTCGGCAGTTGCAGTACTATTATTTTTAGTGCTAAAACTAAAAATCAGCGCATTTATTTCCTTGCTTATTGTATCCATTTATGTAGGAATAATGGCAGGCATGCCACTTGAATTGATTATTGAAAGCATTCAACGTGGCATGGGGGGCACATTAGGGTTTGTGGCCACAGTAGTCGGATTGGGAGCAATTTTCGGTCAAATGCTCGAAAGTTCGGGTGGAGCTGTTGCACTTGCACAAACCTTGCTGAAAAAATTTGGTGAAAAAAGAGCTCCATCGGCCATGGTTCTTACCGGCTTTATAATTGCAATTCCGGTATTTTTCGATGTAGGTTTTATCATTTTGGTACCCATCATTTATGCCCTTGCCCGTAAAACCAAAAAATCGCTTCTGTATTACGGCATACCCCTTTTGGCGGGATTAGCCGTGACACATAGCTTTATACCTCCTACCCCCGGTCCGGTTGCCGTTGCCGAAATAATTGGTGTTCAACTGGGTTGGGTGATACTATATGGCGTAATACTCGGTTTTCCGGTTGCCGTGTTGGCCGGTCCGGTTTGGGGGCGCTACATTTCGAAACGCATAATTGTACATCCTCCTGAAATAGAAGAAGTAACAGAGGACGCCAACAACGAAAACAGTCAACCGCCTCCTTCATTTAGGCTCATAGCCACACTCATTGGTGTTCCACTTTTTCTTATTCTGGTAAATACACTTTCTGGGGTACTCGTGAGTCGTGGTATTGTTGCAGAGTCGGGACTGATTAAAACCATTCAATTTCTTGGACATCCATTTTCAGCATTAATTATTGCTACACTACTTGCCATATACTTTTTGTGCATTCGCCGAGGCATGTCACGCAGCACAATATTGGATTTAAGCACAAAAGCCTTGGGACCTGCAGGAATAATAATTCTCATTACGGGAGCCGGAGGCGTTTTTAAAGAAGTTTTGATTGACAGCGGAATTGGCACAGTGTTGGCCGAATCGATGGCAGGCTCGCCTTTGCCACCCATTTTTCTAGCTTGGTTGCTGGCGGGTATTGTTCGGGTAACTCAAGGCTCAGCAACCGTGGCAATGATTACCGCGGCAGGTATCATGTCGCCTTTGATTTACGAAATGCAACTATCTGATCCACACCGGGCTCTTATCGTTTTATCCATTGCATCGGGTGCCACTTTACTTTCGCATGTAAACGACAGTGGATTTTGGCTGGTTGGCAAATACCTGCGAATGAACGAAAAACAAACACTACAATCGTGGACAGTAATGGAAACAATTATTGCCGTTGGAGGTTTGGTCACCACTCTTATTGCCAGTCTGTTTATCAAATAAACTGATTTATATTTTGAGAACATGACTTTAAAAGAAAGCTAAGCATTTTTTATTATTTTCACCCCCAACTATTAATCGATCTATTAACCTTAATCAAACTTTCATGAGAAACTATCATTTCTTTTTCATTTCAATTATTTCAATACTCTTTAGTTCATGTTCAAATCAAACGGATGAAATTTCGCAATGGAGGGGCGACAACCGTGCCGGAGTTTTCAACGAGAGCGACCTGCTAAAACAATGGCCCGACGAGGGACCTGAATTGCTTTGGGCATTCGAAGGGATTGGCGAAGGTTACGGCTCAGCTGTTGAATATAAAAATGTGGTGTATGTTAATGGCGAAAGCGATAGTTTAAGCCATTTATTCGCTTTCAATCAGGAGGGTGAGCTTTTATGGAAAACGCCCAACGGGCCTGAGTATTTTGGAGAAGGTTTTGCTGCAGGATTCCCCGGCACCCGGACAACTCCAACCATATACAAAAACATGGCTTATGTGAGTTCAACATTGGGACGCATAGCCTGTATCGACATAAAAACCGGAAAAGAAATCTGGAGCAGGCACATGGAAATCGATTTTGACGGGCGAATGGGCTATTTCGGATTCGGCGAATCTTTGTTAGTAGACAGTGAAAAGGTGTATTGCATGCCCGGAGGTATAAAAAACAATATGCTTGCTTTGAATCGCTTTACAGGAGAAACGCTATGGTCTTCGAATGGCATGGCCGATGTAGCGGGCTACTCCGCTCCCGTTAAGATAAACATGCCTGAACGTGATCTTGTGCTTACTATGTCGAAAGAAGTCCTCCTTGCATTTGATGCGAATAATGGAGAATTACTTTGGCACATCAAAGAAGACTCAGTTACTCAGGATGGAAAATATTGCAATCCTCCAATTTTCGACAATGGAATCCTTTATTGCATTGCGGGCATAGAAAAAGGATCAGGCGCTTATGCACTTAAGTTAAACAATGATGGTTCAGCGTTTACAAAAATATGGGAAAACCCGGCAGTGAAAAATGAGTTTAACGGCTTTGTTAAAGCAGGAGATAAACTTTTTGTAACAGGAAAAGACAACAGGCTAAGAAGCCTAAATGCACAAACAGGCGAAGTGCTTGATTCTATAAGGGGCTTAAGGGGCAGTATAGTCATGGCCGACAATATGATTTTTTGCTACAACGACAATGGCACTGTGAATTTGCTCGATCTGAATGAAGAAAAGCTGGAAATTGCTAGTCGTTTTAGAATTCAAAAAGGCACAAAAGAACATTTCGCCCATCCCACTATCCACGATGGAAAAATGTACATAAGGCATGGAAATGCACTCATGGCATATAAGGTGAAATAGCTTGCTCTCATGAGAAGAACAAGCTACTTTCAATTTACTTTTTAGCAAAAAACACTTTATTTATTGTCTAATGAAATTGACATGCTCGAAATTTCGTAGCCTTTTGTAGATAACGAATTCGTTTTATTATCGCTTATACTGGTTATGGTTGTAATTGACGATGATTTGTCGGTTTTTGAATGTACCTCGAACTTTATGGGCACGCCTTCGAAGCCTCCGTCCATTTTGACTGAACCCCAGGCCATGCTTCCGAATAATTTATCGTCGCTTATTTTGAGGTCTTTTGTGAGCCATACAACTGTAGTTTCCTCTGGTGTTTCGCACTTATATTCCTCACAAGAAAAGCCACTTATGCGTTGGGTGCGTCCTGTTCTTTTGGGCATGCATTCGTCTTCATCAAAGTCTTCCTCATCGTAAGCATAAGGTATGCTTGGCAATGTTTCCAATGATTGCTGGATGCTGTTCGGATCAAGCTTTGTGGCAAAACCGGTTTTTTCGCCATCGGTGTCAGACAATATTGCGAACACACCGTTTTCATTGTCGAATAAAGTGGTTGATATATTTTTGCCATCGGTAATTACCATGGCAACGTTTTGATTGTTGCTGTTAGTGAGCACCTTCATTTCGCCCGATTGTTTTTTCCCCACTTCATCGGTACTTTCGGTTTCCATAACTACCTCGGTATTGAATCTGAAATTCTCTTCCAGTTCTATAGGAGTTGTATCCACGCCTAATGAGCGCAAAAGGCGTGAAGCTCTTTCTTCGTCGGCATTTTGCGATGTGACTTGTTGTTTTACAGGTGCAGTAGCAACTTCAGAAGTTGAGTCGCTTTCTTCCTCCAGTTCTTTCAATACGTTATCGAAAAGGCGGTTAACCCCTTTATCAACCTCTTTGTTGACTTCATCGGTCGCTCTTTTTTCTGTGGTACGCTTAGCCTGATCTTTTGCGCTTCGTGCCACACGCTCAAGCATCTGGGCTTCTGCGGGCAACAAAGTCGCAAATAATACTATTAAGATTGCCATTAGGTGTTTCATAGATATTCATGTTTTTGATTTGTACAAAATTATGAATTTATAATGAAAATGATTCATGCAGTTACACATTCAAAATCAACACTTACTATAAAATATCACTGTTGTCCGGTTAAATGTTTGAGTTTTTTAAAGGAAGCTCACTCCGTTCTGTCTGAATCAGGACAAAAAACAAAAACTTTTGTCATTGATAGCCAGATATATATATGGTATATTTTTATTTTGTGGAATACATTCCACAACTGTTTATTCAAGGTATCCCCAACAGCTACATTGCTTCCGACGGCATAGAATATGGGTATGCCAATCATATCCCGCTTTGGCTTTTTGGTTTCTTATATTAAGAGAATTCAATCATAACATTAGGGCAGCGGGCTACCTACTGCAATATCGCACCTGTGCCAGGGTTGCCCGTGTGCTGGATTAAGACGTGGCTTTGCTCCAGTAGGATTAGCGGGAGCGGAAGTGCTGCGAGCCTGAGGAGAATTCAAGCGCTGAGCATTTTCAATAGTTGGCCCGGCCGAGCTGCTGGCAACTCTTTGCGTTGTAGGCTGAGTTTGAGTTTGAGCCTGTGCCTCAGTAGGTGTTACTTGCGAGGTGGTTGCTTTCGGGGTGGTATTTTGCATTGTGGCAGTTGCCGGCGATGAGTTAAGAGGTGCACCTACCGGAATATCGCAACGGTGAAAGGGTTCTCCGTGCGGGGGGTTCAACATTACCTCTTCATTGTTTTCTTCTGATGCAGGATCTTGTGTTGTTTCTACATCAGCAGTATCAATTGAGTTAGCGTTTTCAGCCGATTGTTGTTCCTGAGTTGACGACTGAACAGGCACTTGGTCTGTTTGTCCGGAATCTTTTTTTGCCGGGTTACATGAAATCATAACAAAAAAAGCAAATACTGTAATTACACCTAGAATGAGTTTCATCTGTCTATATTTTTTATATTGAATATCTTTAAATAGGTTTCCTTTCGTTTCGAAAAAACCTTTTACTAAAACCCCCTTATGCTTAAAAGGTTTTCAATAATGACATAAACTTTTACGGCCTTATCTTTCCATACAACCCCATCAGCTGCGTTTGGTAAATCCCTTTAATTTTGGCTTCGTGATGGCATAATATTCTAATCCGAAAATAAACGACTCATTTATGTTAAATATATTGAAAACCAAAGGTCAACCTAATTAACTGCACCTATGTGGGTTCATTCATTTTCAAATGAAATAAAATATATATCAAACAGCTCTTCATTTAGCTTATTTACCCAATGCCCGGCTCCAAGGCTCGAAGCTTTTTCGATAAGCGGGGCCGGCAAAAAGGGTGCAATAACTTTCAGGATTTCGCCTCGGTTCAATTTTTTAACACCTGCCAGCACCACATGTACCGGGTGTTCGCCGGCATGGAGCATATCGCGTGTGTCAATCTCCTCAACTACTTTGGCGGCATCGAACCAACCGGGCTTTTGTGTATTGAAAGCCTCCCCTCCTTCCGTTTCAACGTTGGTAAGGTTTTGCCCCACCTCGCCCCGCAGCTTGTTTACCAGCTCCTCAACGTTAAGGTTGCCAATGGTGGCGGCCTGACCAATGGTGGTAATGCGTGCTATGGTTTTGCGCAATATCGGGTTTTTGAGCTTTTTGAACGGCGGCGCCATTTCAATCAGCAAATCTTCGAGTTGCGGATAAGCATCCAGCAAACCCGAAATTTTAGTTTTCGGTGTAATTATTAATTGTTCCATGTTATTGCGTTATTTATCGTACGATAAGATGCGCCTTTCGCCTTCGAGGGCACGTGCTTCGGTGAGGTTTTGCGATACTTCGAGCGTACCCAGGTAATCGCCGTTATCGTCTTTCAGCGCAAAATATTCAATAAGGATGAATTTGTCTTTCATTTGTATCCAAAACGAAGCTTTGTCTTCTTTGCCCGCTTTAAAATCTTCGAGGATTTTTTCAACAATATGCACACTCCCCGGAGGGTGGCATAAACGCACATCGCGGTTGATGATAGAGCGGCTGCGCGTAAAGATGCGTTCGCTGCCCTGGGTGAAATACTTCACTTTGTCGTTTTTATCTACAAAGGTCATATCAACAGGCACCGTATTCAGAATGGCTTTAATTTCCTGCGCGTTAAAACTACCCGATGGCAATTGCAGGTTACCTTCGGTGGTTAAGCCTTTTCCTTCGGAACCGTTACCCTGCATATATTCAAAACCTTCGGGTTTCCAGTCGGTTTGCGGGTCGTACAGCGTGAATCCAATTTCGAGGGTTTGCTGGTGAATGTTCCACCAATCTTCCTCGGTAAGGGTATCCATGGCCATTGGGAACAAAATATCTTCCTCTTTTTTCACCATATCCGAAAGCTCTTTCAAAACAGGGTAAAAAAGCAACACGAGCGATTCCTCCACATCCGATTTCTTCAAATCCTCGTTACGTAATATTTCGATACATCCCTTCAGGTGGTCGCGTATCTCGTCGTGCTTTCCCCACATTACTTTAGGCGGACCGGTAATATCATGCTTTTCGAGATACGGAAAAACCAGGTATTCCTTGCGCTGGTAATGCTTGTCAACGTCCATCAGTTCGTTGAAACAACCTTGCAACAAGAAAACACGCTCTTTGAAATCCTTTTCTTCAACCATGTCGAGCGAACGGAGCAAACCAAATGTTTTTTCAACCACCTCGTTCAGTGCTTTATTCTCGTGAATGAATACATCAACCGGATGCCCATCGGGTATGGTCTGTGAGCCGCTTTGGTCGATACTTCCGTCGAGTACTTCACCGTGCACATCGCAAAGCTGGAGCACTTCCTCTTCGGGCAGGCCTTCGGCAATTAGTTCCTGCTCAACCTCAACCACTTCACCATAAGGAATGCTCTTCAATGTTTCGCGCAACTCATTTTTCACTTGTTGCGGGTCGGTGCCCATGTGTAATTTCAGGATGAGCTCTTTGAGTACCTGCTTGCGATAATCGGAGTTGTTAATTAGTGCCTGCAAGAAAACTCACAAATATCACCATATCACCATATTAGTGTTGATAACTTGTTTGAATCTTTATGTGTATTTGCTTGTGCAGTTCATTTAAAA
>SKHV01000424.1 GCA_007116765.1 Prolixibacteraceae bacterium
AAAAACAAATCGGTACCCGAAAAGCCAAACTGTGCCGAGTCGCCCTTGCTATCAAGCATTTCGATGTAACTGTCGCCAAGTATACCAAAAATAGTAAGCCTGCCTGTATTTGTGGGGAAGTTCACTTTGAACGATACATCTTTATATTGTGGCACGGCATTACCTGTTCCAAAATCCATACCCAGCTTACTCAATAATTCAAGTGTGCTGTAACGGGCGTTAACCAAGTACGACGACTTCCTTTTCTTCGACAAAGGCCCTTCGGCTCCCAGCTCAAAGCCATTGAAGCCAACTTGCCCCATGAACTCATGCTTTTCGTTATTGCCGTTTCGGAGTTTAAGGTCGAAAGCACCTGCAAGGGCATTGCCAAATTCAGCAGGGAAAGCACCGGTGTAAAAATCGGAATTGGCCAACAGGTTGTTGTTCAACATGCCCACCGGACCACCAGTTGAACCCATTGAGCCAAAATGGTTCGGGTTGGGAATATCGATGCCTTCGAGCCGCCACAGCAAACCCAGCGGTGAATTTCCGCGTATAATAATATCGTTGCGTTGATCGCCGGCCGATGAAACCCCCGCAAAGTTCTGTGCCATGCGCGACGGGTCGCCAAGGCTACCGGCATAACGTTCGGTTTGCTCAACAGTGAACGAGCGGGCACTAATCAGGGCCATTTCGTTTGTGGGCTGATCGCGCTTTGCTGCGGTTACTTCCACATCGGAAAGCTGGTAAACCTGTTCTTCGAGGTTTATATTTAGCACCAGTTCGCGACCGGTTGTAAGCAGCAGGTTGTTAAGCGCTATCGGATTATAAGCAATAGCAGACGCCTGGATGGCTAAACGTCCAACAGGTACATTTTCGAACCTGAAAAGCCCGTTGCTATCGGTGGTTGTTCCTCTCAATGGTTCCGATTCGGTTAATATTACCGTAGCACCCGGCACGGGCAGTTTCGTCAAGGCATCGACCACTTCGCCTCTTATGGTTTGAGTAAATTCTTGAGCATACAAGAAACTATTTGTGTACAGCAATACAGTTAAAAAAAATAATTTGTGTTTCATGGCTATTTTTATGTGATAATTCTGTTGCTAACTGAATGTTGCTAAATCGTTTCTTTGGAAATGTTTTTCTTGTATGCTTTACGCTGCCACAAGAAGAATAAAACTGAAAATATTAACATTTGACTTACTATTTCAGGGATTCCTATTATCAATTCTTTTAAAAACTCGATGAAGGTGCCTTCAAAAACTATAAACTCGGTTAGGAAAATAGGAGAGCCAAGTGCTGTTAAGCCTATAAATAATAGGAATAGCAATAACCATCCGTTCCTCTTTTGGATGTATAATTCATAAAATGGGTAAAGCAAAATACCAAGGAATGCACCCCTGAAAATTTGACCGAAAAATACAAGCAAAACTGCCGGCAAGTTTTCCAACGGACGCCACAGCTCAAATATTTCCATTGAATCGAGGGCATCGGCATAACCGGCAACTTGGTAGAAAATACTACCAACAACCCAGTATGTTACTAAATGCACCACTACGAATCGGGTCAGGTATCCCTTTGTAGCTTTAAATGATACAAGCTTACCTTCTTTTCTTAATGCTTGTGTGGAAAATTTCCTTTCAACTTTAAAAACCAGCCACACAAATACAAGCATTTGCAAAGCAACAGTGGTAATTACAAATGCATGCTCAGAAAACGAAATCAGGGTATAAATAATACCCTCGATTGAGCCGGGCTGCGGCTCAACGGAACCGATGAGCGCTATGCCAAACATAGAGCTAAAAAGAACTATTTTCCCAATATTTCGTTCAAATAAAATTGTGTAAAAAGGGAAAAACACCAAAGCAAAAGCGATACCGCGCAAAAGCTGACCTAAATAAGAAACTAAGCCAACAGACCGGTAGGGTTCATATAAATCCAGCGCTACCCTGTTAGCCTCGGGCAGGCTATTCTGAATAGCTACAAATACAAATGCAAATACGCTTTGTACAAGCAAGTGTACAATCGCAAATCGCGCTACAAATTTGAGTAAATTTTGTGTTTTCATCTTTCTGGAATTTTGTTTCTGAAAAATATATTTTAGGTATTATTCAATATTCATTTTCTCACGCCTTTACCAACTGTTTAATTACTTTATAAACCATAAACTGTAGAGCTTTCGACCTGAACGAAAAATCGTTGAACGATCCAATAATTATCGATTCTGTTTTAGGATGATAAAACATAAATGCACCGGTTACGCCCACACAGCCCCAACTAAGCAGCTTTTCGGGCAACAAAAGCGGTATTTTCCTGAATTTCCATATTGAGTACCCGTAATTGAAACCGGGTGTAGGGAAGCCCATGGGAATATCGTCGTTTAGCATTTGTTCGAGGGTTTCTTTTTTTACAAGTTTGTAGCCGGTCAGCGCTTTCATAAATAGCAGGTATTCATCCATTGGAGCTACAACTCCGCCGCCTGCGTAATCAATTCGCGATAAGCCCTCTACTTCGAATAAATCAACATCTTTTATATAAAGCTTTGCCGGCGGAAATTCAGGTTTTTGTGCAGGTTGTGAATAACCGTGCATCCATGCATTTTTCATTCCTAAGGGTTCAAAAATCAGCTCGTGCAAAACTTCGTGATAAGGTTTTTTGCATACGCTTTCAAGCACTAAGCCCAACAAATAATAATTTGTATCGGTATAAAAGTGCCTCTTGCCGGGTTTGGCAACGGGTTTCAGGTTTTCTTTTCCCCAAATTACCGCATCGCGCGGTGTAATAACCTGAGGCTCTTTCAATAGCTTCTTGTACAGGATAAAGAACACATCGTTCAATCCCGATGCTTGTTTTAGCAAATGGCTAATAGTTATCTCACCGGAATAATCAACACCCTTGTAAACATGCAATTTGTCCATCAATTCGGCATCGAGGTATTTCGATATTTTATCGTCGAACGACAAAAGCCCCTTTTCGTGCAAAATGCCTGTTATGGTGGCAGCAAACAATTTGCCCACGCTCGCCAAATGGTTAGGCTGTTTCGGATGTGCATCAATACCATTGGTTTTCCCTTCGGCTACATTCATATGAATACCGAGTTTGTCGGAGTGGACCAGCAAATAAGCATTTCTGACATTTTTGCTGCTTCGTGCTAATTTTCTAAATTGATGTTCAATTTTTGTTTCTGTGAATAATTCGCCTTGTTTCATTTTATGCTTTTTTTGAATTACTTGCTGATAATTGTGTGCTAAATTCGAATATCAAGTCATCTTCAGCAAAAATATTTCGGTGAATGACAGGTTTTAAGTGATGAAAGCCTGATTTTTGCGATGAGTATAGTATGTAATTTCGCAAATGCACTTAAAAATGACTTTATCGTCTCAAAATGCACTTTCGTTTGAATATAATGTATCATAAGCTGCAATTTATTAGAATGTTACTGCTTCTTTTGTATTTTTCGTAATTAAACACATCACTATGCTTGTAAAAACCTTTGGAAGTGCCGTGCAGGGAATCGATGCCATTACAATAACCATTGAAGTTACTGTAAGCCGGGGCATAAAGTTTCATATTGTTGGTTTGCCCGACAGTGCGGTGCGTGAGAGCCAGCAGCGTATCGATTCCGCTTTGCGTGAAACAGGTTACCGCATTCCCGGATTCAAAGTGATTATCAATATGGCTCCTGCCGATATACGAAAGGAAGGATCGTCATACGATCTCCCCTTGGCCATTGGTATTTTGGCTGCTTCAGAACAAATCAAAAATCACAAACTCGAAAAATATATCATAATGGGCGAGTTGTCGCTCGATGGTAGTGTGCTGCCGGTAAAGGGTGTGTTGCCAATAGCCATTAAAGCACGTGAAGAAGGTTTCGAGGGTTTTATTCTTCCTAAGCAAAATGCCCGCGAGGCTGCGGTGGTCGATAAATTGAAAATTTATGGAGTAGATAATATCCGAGAAGTAATCGACTTTTTCGACGATAAGGCAGAGCTGGAACAAACCATTGTAGATACACGTAAAGAGTTTTTTGAAAATATAATGGTTTCCGACATCGACTTTTCCGACGTGAAAGGACAGGAGAATGTAAAGCGAGCGCTCGAAGTAGCAGCTGCAGGCGGGCACAATATTATCATGATAGGCGCTCCAGGTTCGGGTAAAACCATGCTGGCTAAGCGTATTCCTTCAGTTTTGCCTCCCTTTACTTTACACGAGGCGCTTGAAACTACAAAAATTCATTCGGTTTCAGGACAACTAAACGACGACACAGCACTAATGACCAGTCGCCCGTTTCGTTCACCGCACCATACAATTTCAGACGTGGCCTTGGTGGGGGGCGGCACCTATCCACAACCCGGAGAAATATCGCTTGCCCATAACGGGGTATTGTTTCTTGATGAATTACCCGAGTTTAAGCGTGCTGTGCTAGAAGTGATGCGCCAGCCTCTTGAAGATCGACGGATTACTATTTCAAGGGCTCGCTTCTCGGTTGAATACCCGGCTTCAGTAATGCTGGTGTCAAGCATGAATCCTTGTCCGTGTGGCTATTATAATCACCCCTCGCGCGATTGCGTGTGCGCTCCGGGCATGGTTGCAAAATATTTAAACCGTATTTCTGGCCCTTTACTCGATCGTATCGATATACATCTCGAAGTGATTCCTGTTCCATTCGAGAAACTTGCAAGCGAACCCCCTTCCGAGAGCAGTGCTGAAATTCGTCAGCGGGTTATTGCAGCCAGACAAATTCAGGCAAAGCGCTTTATCGAAGATGAAGGCGTGTATTGTAATGCTCAAATGAGTTCTAAACAGTTGCGTCGCCATGCAATTCCCAATCAGGCAGGGAACGAAATTCTGAAAACCGCAATGAATCGTCTTGGTCTTTCAGCCAGAGCTTACGATCGTATTCTGAAAGTTGCACGTACAATTGCCGATCTCGAAGCAGCGGAAAGCCTTGAAGCACATCATTTATCCGAGGCAATCCAGTACCGAAGTCTTGACCGGGATAACTGGGGAGAACAATAATTTCAAACTTTGTAACAAATGTTATTTTTTCTCTCGTTGCGAAAGGTTAATTTTACAATTCAGTTTTAAAGTGAGCATGATGTTCAACGATTGGAAAAAAGAAGCATACAAACCCGAAGAGAATTTGAAATACCTCAATAAGGGGAACGATTTCATTGATGAGGATGAAATAAATAGTGCATTGGAGCAAAACCGGAACGCTTCGGCCGATGAAATACGGCGAATAATCGAAAAGGCAAAAAAAATCCAATCGCTTTCACTAGCTGAAACGGCAATGTTGATGCATGTTACCGACCCAAAGTTGTGGGACGAAATTAACGCTGCTGCGCTCGAAATAAAACGGAAGGTGTACGATAACCGCATCGTGTTTTTTGCGCCACTTTATTGTGCGAACCTGTGCGTGAACAACTGTGCGTATTGCGGTTTCCGTTCAGAAAATACGGGTGAGATACGCCGCATCCTTTCGCTTAATGAGGTAATAAAAGAAACCCAATCGGTACTCGATACCGGGCACAAGCGCCTTATTATGGTGTATGGCGAACACCCTCAAAGCGACATCAACTATATGGTGGATACCATTAAGGCTGTGTACTCGGTTGAGCGTACAGCACCGGTTAGCGGTCGCTTAACTTCAATCAGACGTGTAAACATCAATGCAGCACCTATGCCTTTATCACACCTGAAAAAGCTAAAAGAAACCGGAATTGGCACCTATCAGGTTTTTCAGGAGACTTATCATAAAAAAACCTACTCAGAAGTACACCCCAAAAACACCATAAAAGGCGATTACCAATGGCGTTTGTACGCCCTGCACCGTGCGCAGGAAGCCGGAATTGATGATGTGGCCATTGGTGCGTTGTTTGGACTGTACGACTGGCGTTTCGAAGTGCTGGGGCTGGTAGCACATGCGGCCGAACTTGAAAAACAATTCGGGGTTGGCCCGCACACCGTTTCGGTGCCTCGTTTAACACATGCTGCCGGTTCGCTAATCAGCACCAAGTCGGAATACCTGGTAAGCGACAACGATTTCAAAAAAGTAGTGACCGTGCTACGCCTTGCCTTGCCATATCCGGGCTTGATTATTACTGCCCGCGAAAAGCCCGAAATTAAACGGGAAATCATCAAACTGGGCTGCACACAAACCGATGCTTCGACTAAAATTGGAATAGGGGCATATCAGGAGTGTAATGCCGGCGAAGAACTCAGTTCTGAGCAGTTTACTATTGGCGACGCGCGTAGCCTCGATGAGATAATTCGCGAGGTGGCCGAAATGGGCATGATTTCGTCGTTTTGTACTGCCGGTTACCGCTGCGGACGAACGGGCGATACCATTATGGGCATGCTTAAACATTGTGTGGAAGGGAAGTTTTGCAAGCTGAACGCTGTACTAACTTACCGCGAGTACCTCGACGATTACGCTTCGCCCGAAACAAAAGCCATTGGCGAAAAACTGATAGAGCAGGAGATAGGGCAGATTAAAAACCAAGAATTCTTCATGAAAAACAATGGAAAATTATTCAATGATTTCATGAAAAATTATGAACAAATAAAACGCGGTAAACGAGATATTTATATTTAAATTTTCTTTGAAATGAACGACTGGAAAGAAAGGTTGGGAGTGGTTTTTTCAACCAATTCTGATTTTGAATACGAAAAGGAGCAGGAATACGAAGAGGAAACATTGCCTCCAAAACAGCAAAACCTGCGTGTACAACTCGATAAAAAACAACGAAGAGGGAAAAGGGTAACCCTCGTTACGGGCTTTGTTGGAAGCGATGCCGACCTGAAAGAACTGGCTAAAATGTTAAAAACCAAATGCGGCGTTGGCGGTTCGGCCAAGGATGGTGAAATAATTATTCAGGGCGATTTCAGGGATAAAGTGTTGGATATTCTATTAAAAGAAGGCTACAAAGCAAAGCGTTCGGGCGGTTAAGGTGGTTTAGAATTAGTAAATCTCTTTACATTCAGCCCCTTTGAAATAATGCTCCAGAATTTCCTTAACGCTGTAGCCTTTTTGACTCATTACAGCTGCACCAATCTGGCAAAGGCCGACACCGTGCCCCCAGCCGGCTCCGTATAAGGTAAAAGTTCCGGGAATTCCATTATTAATATCGCTTTTCTCAACAATAAATGCCGAACTGTACAAATGGCTTTCCGATAGCCATTTTCGTATTTCGAGCTCTTTGCCTACGGTTAAAGTATGCTTTGCGCCCACTATCTTTAAATGTATTATCCTGCCCGAATAACCGCGTTCGAGTGGGATAAGGTCGATAATCTCACCAAAGTCAATGCCCGATTTCTTTTT
>SKHV01000315.1 GCA_007116765.1 Prolixibacteraceae bacterium
GTTGCATCATGCTTCGCCAACTAAAAACAACAGCCGATGGTTCATCTACCTTATATAGTGCCCACTTCGATGAAAATTTTCATTCGATACACGGAGCCATTCAGGAATCGGAACATGTGTTTATTCAAGCTGGACTTGAGAAGATGAAAAGAAATAACCTCACCATTTTTGAAGTGGGCTTTG
Organism: Prolixibacteraceae bacterium; assembly: GCA_007116765.1. Classification (GTDB taxonomy): domain Bacteria; phylum Bacteroidota; class Bacteroidia; order Bacteroidales; family Prolixibacteraceae; genus Roseimarinus. The sequence goes on from SKHV01000315.1 coordinate 184, forward strand.
GTACCGGACTAAACGCCTTACTTTCTTATATCTATACTGTAAAAAACGAATGCAAAATTGATTATCATACAGTAGAGAAATATCCTTTATCTGAAAAAGAATATTCATTGCTCAATTTTCCTGTATTACTTGGGAAACAACACAATACAGCATTTCTGCAAATGCACACTTCAACATGGGGAAGCCAAAAAAAAATCTCTGAAAATTTTACACTCACTAAACATCAGTCAGACATCAGTCATTTCAATTTTGAGAACCTTCCACTTTTCAATTTAATTTATTTTGATGCCTTTGCGCCCGAAAAACAAGCTGAAATGTGGACAGAAACCATTTTTTATAACATATACAAGCATTCAGAAAAAGATACAATTTTGGTTACATATTGTGCAAAGGGACAGGTAAGACGAATATTACAATCGATTGGATTTACGGTTGAGCGCATACCCGGCCCTAAGGGAAAAAGAGAAATGCTCAGGGCTGTAAAACAGAGTAGTTGAAGTTGTCACAACTCAAATCAGTTCTAAAAAAAGCTTAAGATAAAGGGAAGGTTCTTCAATTTTAACTATTTTCGCAGCTAGTAATAATTTTTGTATTAAAAACACGTATTTATGTCATTAGAAACACAAGTAGGAAAATTCAGTTACGCCATTGGTCTAAGCCTGGCCAGTAATATGCTCCAATCGGGCATTAAATTGGTAGAGCTCGACATGCTCTTCGACGCGATTAAAGATGTAATGGACGGCAAACAACCCAAAATATCGCCCCAGGAAGCCAATGCAGTAATTGAAACATATTTCAAACTCCGACAAGAAAACGAAGGCGCTGAAAACTCAGCATCCGGCGAAAAATTCATGGCTGAAAATAAAGAAAAGCAAGGAGTTATAACTCTCGACAGTGGACTTCAGTACGAAGTACTTACTCCGGGAACCGGAAAAAAACCACAAGAAAGCGATACGGTAAAATGTCATTACCACGGTACTTTGATTAACGGTACTGTATTCGATAGCTCGGTTGAGCGCGGACAGCCTGCTGAATTTCCTGTGAACGGTGTAATTAAAGGTTGGGTTGAAGCCTTACAGCTTATGGAAGTTGGCTCGAAATGGAGACTTTTTGTGCCACATCAATTGGCTTATGGTGAGCAAGGTGCAGGTGCGGCTATTGGACCAAAATCAACTTTAATATTCGAAGTGGAATTATTGGATATTGTTTAACAACTCAAAAATCATATCAAAATGAAAAGATTAGCAATTATATCTCTAATTGTATTCGGTTTTTTTGCTTGCAGCATTAACCAATCAAAAACATCGGAAGAAAGTAAAATTTCAGATAAAGCATTATCGACTGAAACCGATTCAGTTGCCTTTACTCTTGGTCATTCGTATGGTTCAAATCTTGAACATCGATTTCCTGAACTGGATCCTTACCTCATTGCGAAAGGAGTAATTGCGGCCTATGAAGGTGAAGATAATGCACTTTATCCTACCCCTATGGCGGCCGATAATGCAATCAGAACCTATATTCAGAAAATTGACGCACAAAAAAATCAGGAAAACCTAAAAAAAGGATTAGAATTTCTTGAGCAAAATGCAAAGAAAGAAGGAGTACAAGTAACTGAAAGTGGCTTGCAATATTTAGTGATGGAACAAGGCAGTGGTGAAAAACCCACAGCAGCAAGCACTGTAAGAGTTCACTACCATGGTACAACTATCGACGGTGAAGTATTCGACAGTTCAGTTAATAGAGGCGAACCAGCCCAGTTTCCTTTGAATGGCGTAATTAAAGGATGGACCGAAGGATTACAGCTTATGCCTGTAGGTTCGAAATACAAATTCTTTATCCCTTCCGATTTAGCTTACGGCCCACGCGGGCAAGGGCAACAAATCGGGCCCAACTCAGCCCTTATTTTTGAAGTTGAACTACTAGAAATTATTAAATAATATGAGCTTGGAAATTACAGGACAATTAATCCAGATACTCCCGGTGCAATCGGGAACAAGTAAGGCAGGAAACGAATGGTCGAAACAGGAATTTATTATCGAAACTCAGGATCAGTTTCCCAAAAAAGTTTGCTTTACACTTTTCGGCGATAAAGTATCCATACTAAACGGAATATCAGTTGGAGACAATATTAACGTAGCATTTAACCTTGAATCGCGCGAATTTAACGGACGCTGGTTTCATAACATTAATGCCTGGCGCATTAATGCTGCAAACAATGCGGGCAACGACACTCCCGGTTTCGACGGCAATGAAATGCCGCCACCACCCGGAACAAGCGATGCTCCACCTCCATCGGCCGACGATTTGCCATTTTAACAAAATACTAAAGGTTGCCTCATTGGGGCAACCTTTTTTCTTTATTATCACATCTTTTCATCTATTTTTATTGCAGCAACTTTTTCACTATTTTTGATCTTCATTTTCATTCAAAAAACATAAAGAACAGGATACTCGTATGACCCGAAAAAAGATTTTAATCAGTAACGACGATAGTATTCACTCAAAAGGTATTGAAGCACTTATAAGCATAGCGAAACAATTTGGTGATGTACTTGTAGTTGCACCCCATGCGCCTCGCTCAGGCATGTCGAATGCAATTACGGTTGAGTTGCCCATTCGTTTAAAAAAAATAGAAGAAAGCCCACATATTACGCGATACAGTTGTACCGGAACACCAGTTGATTGTGTTAAACTAGCCTTCGATCAATTACTCGAAAAAAGCCCCGACCTCATTCTTTCAGGCATAAACCACGGCTCAAACTCGTCGGTTAGCGTGCACTACTCAGGCACAATGGGAGCAGCTGTTGAAGGATGCATACACAACGTTCCGTCAATTGGCTTTTCGTTATGCGACCACAGCCCCAACGCCGATTTTGAACCCATGCTGCCCTTTGCGAAAAAAATTATCGAAAATGTACTCGAAAACGGACTGCCTACCGGCACATGCCTCAATGTGAACGCCCCTAAAGGCAAACCAACAGGTATAGAAATTTGCCGACAAGGAAATGGACGTTGGGTGGAAGAGTTTGACAAAAGAACCGATCCTCAAAAAAGAGACTACTACTGGATTACCGGCTTTTATCAAAACCTCGATAACGGCTCAAACGACACCGACAATCATTTTCTCGAAGAACAAAAAATATCAATTGTTCCGGTGAAAATCGACATGACCGACTATGAATGTCTCCAAAACATGAAAAATTGGATATTTTGAAAAGAAAAAAGAAAATTATACTACCCGATAAACAGTATATCGGGTTTATTACCGGTTTCTTAGTACCAATAATTACATTCTATGTGTATTATGAATTAAAATTTGACAATATCGAATTTTTCGATTACCTGAAGTCAATGCACCAATACAGATTGTTATTCAAGGTAATGAGCCTTTGCGTTTTAGCCGACCTTCCGGTTTTTTACCTGTTTATGTACTTTAAACGAATGAGAAGCGCACAAGGTGTGGTAATGGCCTGTTTCATTTTTGCTTTTATGGTATTGGCATACCGCATTTTCAACTAATAATTATCAAATGAAGTACTTCTTAATAGCAGGAGAGCCCTCGGGCGATATGCATGCAGCAACCCTGATGGAAGAAATCAAAAAGAATGACGATAATGCCACTTTCCAATATTTTGGGGGCGATTTAATGCAAGCCCAGGGAGGAATCCTGTTGAAACACTATCGGGAAATGGCATTTATGGGTATTCTTCCTGTTGTGATGAATATTCGAACCATTAAGAAAAATTTTGATGCCTGTAAAAAGCATCTGCTCATTTTTCAACCCGACGTATTGATTTTGGTCGATTATCCGGGATTCAATTTACGCATGGCAAAATTCGCCAAAGAAAAATCAATACCGGTAACATATTACATTTCGCCCAAGGTGTGGGCATGGAAAACAAAACGCGTTCATCAAATAAAAGCCTACGTTGACCACATGTACACCATATTCCCTTTCGAAACTCCGTTTTACGAGAAATACAACTACAAAGTCAACTATGTGGGCAATCCCTTGTACGATTTATTGAAGCCAAAAATTGATTCGAAACCTGATTTTGAAGAATTTACCTCAAAATACAAACTCAGCAAAAAACCAATAATTGCACTTTTACCCGGAAGCAGGGATCACGAAATAAAATCGCTTTTGCCTACAATGCTTGAACTCGGAAAGCATTATCCCGAATACCAGCTTGTAATATCGGGCGCTCCGGGTAAAGATCCGGGTTTTTACAAGCAATTCAGCACGAACACCCCTGTAATATTCGAAAATACGTATGAACTTTTACAAAACAGTACTGCAAGCATAGTGGCCTCGGGAACTGCTACACTCGAAACGGCATTATTAAAAGTACCGCAAGTAGTGATATACAAAATGGGAATGGGCTGGCTGCTTGAAAAATTGAGAAGTTTTATTCTCAAAACAGAATTTTTCTCGCTTGTAAACCTTGTAGCTGAAAAAGAAGTGGTAAAAGAATTGTTTCAAAGCCAGGTTACTGTCGAAAACCTGAAAAATGAGCTTGACAAGATACTTAGCGATGAAAATTATCGTTCAAAAATACTTGAGGGATATAAGCAGATAGAAGAAAAGCTATCGACAGAAGGAGCTGCATCAAAAACGGCTAAAGCAATTGTTGAATCTTTAAAAAAATAATCCATGATAAGCCTTTTCAAAAAAGAACTCAATTCGTTTTTTGGAACCATTACCGGATATTTGGTAATTACCATTTTTCTGCTAACCACCAGCCTATTCTTATGGATTTTTCCCGGTGCAAATAACATAATTGACGGACAACGCTCCTCACTTAAAGCATTTTTCGATCTGGCACCTTGGCTTTATCTGTTTCTAATACCTGCAATTACTATGCGTATGTTTGCCGAAGAAAAGCGCATGGGTACAATTGAAATGCTCATTACCCGACCGATATCGTCGTGGCAAATTATACTGGCAAAATATTTGGCAGCTCTGGTGTTAGTTTTCATTTCGCTAGCTCCAACCCTGCTCTATTTTTATTCGGTTTATCAAATTGGAAACCCCGCAGGAAATATTGATACTGGTGCCACATGGGGTTCATATATGGGATTGCTGCTTCTAGGCTCGGTGTATATTGGAATTGGTCTTTTTGCATCCATTCAAAGTTCAAACCAGGTAATTTCATTTTTAACCTCAATTACGCTATCGTTTGTATTCTATATTGGTTTCGAGTTTATTGCCACACTTAACCTTCCAACTTCAATTCAAAATATATTCTTCAAAATTGGTATAAACGAGCACTACTCATCAATAAGTCGTGGGGTAATTGATTCGCGCGACATGGTATATTTCCTTGCTTCCACATTTTTCTTTCTTTTGCTTACTCACATAACTCTTACTGGAAAATCATTCAAGAAAATTATCACAACAAAAAAAGCAGCTCTACTATTTTTAATCGCATTTTCAGTGATATGGGGAGTAAACAATCGTTTATTCAGAATAGATTTAACGGCAGAAAAGCGTTATTCACTTAGCGAAACAAGCAAGCAAATATTAACCAACCAGAACCAAGCACTGGTTGTTGAAGTGTATTTAAGCGGCAACTTACCTTCGGGAATGAAAGAATTTCGTGATGCTATAATTGAAAAATCCGATGATTTGAATGCATACTCTCCATACCGCATTATGCATGAAACTATTGATGTATATAAAATATCGAATAACGAAGAACGTAATCGTTTAATTGAAATGCTTATTGATGCCGGTATTCAGCCGGTTAATTTTGGACATAAAACAACAGAAGGCTTATCTACACGCCAAATTTATCCGGGAATAATAATCAGAAACAAAGAACAAGCTGTAGCCATAAACTTGCTAAACAACAACCCCTTGCTTAGTTCCGACGAAAATTTACGCCAGTCAATCGAATTACTTGAATACGAATTAGTAAGAGGCATAAGACTATTGCAACAAACCGATATGCCGCGTGTGGCCTTTCTTAATAAACCCGGAAATGCTAGCCTGCATGAAACCGCCGACTTTCGATATACCCTAAGTGAATATTACGAAGTAGTTGACAGAGCATCGCACGAACTCCTGCACGACGAAAGCATCAACACCCTGATTGTAGCTGCACCTACTGAAGCATTTTCGGAAGAAGAAAAGCTACAGATCGACCAGTTTATAATGAGAGGCGGCAAAGTGTTGTGGTGCATCGATCCGGTTCAGGTGAGCATTGACTCGCTCTCGGCAGGACACTCTACCATTGCTTTTGAAAAAGGACTTAACCTTCGCGACCAATTATTTCGCTATGGGGTACGTATAAATTCCGATTTGCTACAAGATGCCTTTTGTCTTGAATATCCTATAAACACAGCACCTCCAAACCAGCAAGCGAGCTTTACACCGGCACCATTTTACTATGCGCCTCTGGCATTGCCTAACCCAAATCATTCGCTAAGCAGAAACCTTAACAATGTGATGCTCGAATTTACCAGCTCACTTGAACCCGTAGGTGAGGAAAATAACAGCACAACAATACTGGCTACTTCGCCCTACGGACGCTCAATACAAACCCCTACTGAGGTCAGCTTACTATCGGCCACGAACCCTCCCGATAACAGGCTGTTTAATCAACCCAATATCCCTATTGGCATTTTGCTTGAAGGTGAATTTGAGTCGGCATTTAAAAACCGGATGACCTCACACATGGGTATTGAACAAATTATTGAGTCAAGCCCCGTAAGTAAAATGATTGTGATTGCCGATGGTGATATCATTAAAAATAAAGTACGAACACGTGGCGGACAAACACAAATTTCGCCTTTAGGTTACGACCAATATTCGGGAAGAACATTTGGAAACCGGGAATTTTTGATGAACAGTGTAAACTATCTGACCGATGATATTGGAATTATGGAAATTCGCTCACGGGTGGTGAGACTTCGCTTGCTTGACAAAGTAAAAATTCGTGACGAAAAACTTAAATGGCAAATCGTAAACACCACTGCACCTCTGCTTTTCTTCATGCTTTTTGGTATAGCATTCTCGATTTTAAGGAGGCGTAAATACAAATAAAAACAGGACGAAAGTGCAAACTTACGCCCTGTTAATGATATTGTTTTATGAA
>SKHV01000243.1 GCA_007116765.1 Prolixibacteraceae bacterium
ATTGATAAAAGAAAGATATATCCCTATGATTAAGCACCTATTAATCGAAACTAAAAAAGGCAAAATATCTCATTGTCAGATGCTTGTTGAAGGCTTTTATAAATTAAGTTAACGGCTATGGGCAGCTGGCGGACGACAACATCGACCATGACCTGCTGATGAAAGAGGTACGGTTCTATTGCAGGGACAAATGGGTTTTGCTGTACGTTGAGCGGTGGCTCAAAGCGGGGATAGTGCCACAGGATGGCATGCACATCGACAGGCTGACGGGAACTCCGCAAGGGAGCGTTATCAGTCCGTTGCTGGCAAACATCTTCATGCACGTATGTTTCGACAAATGGATGGATAAATTTCATCCCGAGAAACCCTTTGAACGCTATGCCGACGATGTGGTGGTACATTGCAAAACGGAGAAACAGGCCATCTTTATGCTCAAGCAGATTGATGCCCGTCTTCGGAAATGCAACCTAACGCTACACCCCGAGAAGACCAAAATTGTAAATGTCAAGGGAAAATCAGAAAAGAAATATCCAAAGAGTTATGATTTTCTGGGGTTCACCATTCGCCCACAATGGGTTATAGCAAAGGGGAAACCGATGCTTTTGCCCAGTATGTTCATGAGCCAAAAATCGAAAAACAGCGTGATGGAAAAGTTCAGGGAACTGAACATCCACAAACGGCGGAAATCGTTGGAAGCAATAGCAGATGAACTGCGCCCTATCATACAGGGTATCATCAATTATTACTGTAAGTTTTCATCGAACCACACACGTGAAATTTGGAACCAGCTCAACACAAGATTACTGAAATGGGTAAAATGGGAGAAAGGGCTTTACAAAAAGGCTTCCGTTCGGTGGTTGAAGAAGAAGTATAAGGAAGCACCTTTACTTTTTCCTCATTGGAAATTGGTATATCCATAAAGTGTTTACACTTTTGTGATTGAACAAGAAGAGCCGTATGATGGGAGACTATCACGTACGTCCTCGAAAGCTTTCGGGACTGTGAGAACGTGAGGGTGAAATTCCCTTGCGTGACTCGATTATGGGTATAAATAACCATAAACGCAAAGCGTAAAACAGATTACGCCGTGACTACAGATAGTTAGTTATTTTAAACTTGTTGAATTGCAGGGCGGAAAAATATGGGTAAGCTGTGAAGAAGGTAAAGGCTCATATTTTTATTTTACCTTGCCTGCAAAATCCGGAGCAAAGCGGTCACCCGTTCCGTTTTAAATGCCCTATAATGCAATCATTTTTATGAGCAAACAGCGTGAATTTTGATAGTAAAAAGCAGGTTTAGTTGTGTATTATGCAATTTGGCATTTAATTTTTACTTTCTATTGATTAACTACCTAAATTATTAATATTTTTGCTTTTTAACATAGATTAGTTTGAACAATGCTGGATTTAAATCATAAACCTACAATACTCATAGTTGACGATAACAAAGAAAATCTGGAATTGCTTACCTTCATTCTGGATAAACTTAACGTTAATCTCATAGGTGCCGCTTCAGGTTTAGAGGCATTGAGTAAAGCAAGTGGGGTAGAAATTGCCCTAGCCATTGTGGACGTACGTATGCCTGAAATGACAGGGTATGAACTGGCGGTAGAACTTAATAGTGAACGACAAGAGAATAAAGTACCTGTAATATTTCTTACGGCTAATTATTTTGATCAGAAAGAGGTGTTGAAGGGCTATTCTTCCGGAGCTGTAGATTACATCACAAAACCCTTCTCAAAAAACATATTACTAAGTAAGGTAACTGTTTTTCTGGATCTTTTTAACCAGAAACAGATCATTCGCAGAAATTCGGAGTTACTAAGAGAATCGCTTAACGACTTGGCGAAGGCCAATGAGAGTTTAAAAGAACGCGAGCAGAAGCAAAATCGGGAGCGCTTATTTAATAAAGCATTGCTTGACAGTATTCCCGGTATATATTATCTATATACTTATCCTGAACTAAAACTTATTGACTGGAATAAACAACAGGAACCCATTTTGGGATATAATACGAATGAAATACAAGTTAGTCCTACTTTTGTTAAGCATTTGTCTGAAAATGAAGAAAAAGTAAGAAAGGCCATTGATGACATCATTACTCACGATAAGACATCGATTGAAGCGTCTTTGCTAACTAAAGATGGCTGTTCAATCCCATATCTTCTTACTGCGGTTAAAATTGAGAGTGATGGTTTGCAATACTTTATGGGCGTAGGAATTAATGTAAGTGATCGAAAACAAGCAGAGCAGGCCTTACTTCACAGCGAATGGATATTGACTAAAGCTCAGCAAATTGCTCATGTAGGAAGTTGGGAATACGATTACGAGAGTAACATGATGGAATGCTCGGATGAGACTTTCCATATTTTTGGTTTTGAGCCCGGGGGTATAGAGCCATCGCTTGATTTATTTTACAACATGGTTCATCCCGAAGACTTCCCTTTGTTACAAAAGGGCATTGATAATGCAAAAGAATTTCATGTTCCTCTAAATATCGATTTGCGCATTATCATTTCTAGCGGGGAAGAACGTTTCATACATGAACAGGCCGAAATTATGTTTAATGCTGAGGGAATGCCCCTGAAATGGGTGGGAACTGTACACGATATTACCGAACGAAAAAAAATTGAGGACGAATTGCAAGCATCTTTGAAGCAGTTGCATCAATTATCAAAATATATAGAACAGGCAAGAGAGAACGAACGCTTGCATATTGCAAGGGAATTACATGATGACCTGGGGCAGGCACTAACTGCCGTGAAAATTGATTTGGAAATTATTAAACAACAGTCGTCCAATACAATTGTTAAACAGAAACTAGAAGATGTTAAGTTTTTAGTAGGCGATACCATCCGAACTGTTCAACGGATTACTTCGCAGCTTAGACCCGAAATTATTGATGACCTTGGTTTGGAAGCAGCCATTGAATGGTATACCAAAGAATTTTCACAACGCTACAGCATCGAAGTTTTTCTGGATATTCAAAGCGGAATACCCATCTCTAACGATGATGCACTGCCGCTGTTCAGAATCATGCAGGAGTCGCTAACTAACATCGCCCGGCATGCAAAAGCAACGAATATTGAAATTTTGCTCAGTCAACAAGAAGATTTTATTAAATTTGAAGTATCTGACAACGGAGTGGGAATTACAGAAGATAGAATTAATTCGAAAAAATCGTTTGGGATTATGAGTATGAAAGAAAGAGCGAATTCGCTTGGCGGCACCTTTAAAATATCTCGAAAAAATAAGTTTGGAAGCAAAATTGAGGTTTTATTTCCCATATCCAAAGTATAAGCTATGAATATATTGATTTGTGATGATCATAAAATTGTTCGCGACGGATTAAAGCAGATACTTGCACAATACAATGATGCATTCTTAATTGATGAAGCTGCAAACGGGCGTGAAGTATTTGATTTATTTAATAAAGTAGCTTACGAACTCCTTTTACTCGATATTTCCTTGCCCGATCAGAGCGGCTTGGATATTCTCCAAGAGGTAAAGAAAAAATGGCCGAAAACTTATGTGCTAATGCTAAGCATGCATCCACAGGAACAATACGCCATACGCGCCCTTGCTCATGGAGCTTCGGGTTATCTTACCAAAGATACTGCCGCCGAAGAATTATTGATGGCAGTAACGGAAATAAAAAAGAACGGTAAATACATCTCCCAGTCGCTTGCCCACTGTTTGGCATTTCAGCTCAACAACGATAACAACAACCTTGCTCTACATGAAAAATTATCGGATCGCGAATTTGAAATCATGATTAGAATTGCGGATGGTAAATCATTAAAGGAAATAGGAAACGAATTGTGTATTTCCGGTAAAACGGTTAGCACTTACCGGAGCCGGATAATGGAAAAAATGCAACTGGAAAAGAACACCGATCTTGCTCGTTATTGCATTGAATATCAGTTGATTTAGTTTTTGGGTGTTGTCCTGGTAAATCTGCAAATAGTAGACCGATTGCTTCGCTGTACTATTATGGCAGATTTTGACCAGCGTGTCATTAGCTACGCTGAACTTCGTTTCCGACGTAAGGAGCAATCCCTTATTTAATTCTGAGAGAACCTTCGATATTAATCGGGACAGGGTGACGCACTTTGATTTTATTACGCAGTTACAAGTAAAATACTTCCTCGCACATGTCTGTGTAAGTTTTTCCCTACAAAATTTTCAGGTTTCCCATACATGCATTTCAGGTTTCCCCTACAAGCAATTTGTTGAAATTGAAGGATATTTATTTTTCAATTTAAATGACCACAAATGAGAATAGTTATAGCCGATGATTCTGATTTAATGCTTGAAAGGTTGCAAATAATGCTAAGCCTCTTGGACAAGGTTGAAGTAATCGGCATATACCGCAACGGTACCGAAGCTCTTGCCGGTCTAAAGAAATTCAGTCCGGATTTGGCTATTCTGGATAATAAAATGCCCGGGCTAAAAGGTGTTGAGGTAATCAGGGAAATAAGGAAAGAGAATTCTATGGTGAAATTAATGCTGCTCAGCTTTTATTCCGATACATACTATAAAAAGCAGGCCATGAAAGTCGGGACGGATTATTTTTTTTCTAAGAATGAGGATTTTGAAAAGATACCGGAAGTGATAGCCGAACTGATCAACAATGACAATAATTGTTCAATAAATAATCATAGTTAAATATAGACTGCATATGAGACACAAAACATTAAAATTCAGTATGTTGCTTTTCTTGTTGAGCATAGGGCTTACAGGACTACAAGCACAAGTAAGTATTAATTCCACAGGTGGTAATGCTTCGGGCAGCGGCGGCTCAGTGAGCTATTCTGTTGGACAGCTCACGTATCAAACCCATACCGGCACAAACGGTTCGGTAGCCGAAGGCGTACAGCAAGCTTATGAAATATCGGTGGTAACAGGAATTGTTGAAGCCAAAGGTATAAACCTTTCGCTTAAGGCTTATCCTAATCCAACAACCGACAATCTAACATTGAGTATTGATGCTTCTACTTCGCTCAATATTCAATCAATGAGTTATCAGCTTTTTGATATTAACGGAAGGCTTTTACAAAACGGACAGATTGCAAGCATGCAAACAAGCATTGAGATGAGCAATCTTCGGCCAGCAACTTATTTTTTAAAGGTAATTCATAGTAGCAATAATGTAGGTGCAACGCAAACTAGCGAAGTGAAAACGTTTAAAATAATCAAACATTAATATTAATATGTTTTAGCAAAGATAGTTTTAATCAAAAAATAAGCATACGATGAAAAAATTTTTTACAATTCTAGCAGCCGTTCTATTCACGGCAAGTGTATATCTGCCCTGGCAGGCAAGTGCTCAAACACCGCAAAAAATGAGCTACCAGGCAGTGGTTCGCAATGCCAATAACGAACTTCTTCCCAACAATAAAATTGGTATGCGAATTAGCATACTGCAAGGTTCGGCCAATGGCACAGCGGTTTATACCGAAACGCAGCAGCCAAGTACCAACTCCAATGGTTTGGTGAGTATTGAGATTGGATCGGGTAATATTGTGTCCGGCTCTTTTGCAAATATTAGCTGGCAGCATGGTCCTTATTTTATCAAAACCGAAACCGATCCCGAAGGGGGCAGTAATTACAGCATTAGTGGTATAAGTCAGATATTGAGCGTACCTTTTGCCCTGCACGCCAAAACAGCAGAGAGTGCCAACGAAAGCGACCCCGAATTCAATGCCTGGGACAAATCAACAGGTATATCCATTACTAAAAGCCAGATAAGCGATTTAGATGAATATATTGGAAGCGAAAGCGACCCCGTTTTTCAACAATCAGCGGCTTCGGGTATTAATGCCAACAATATTGATAACTGGAACAATAAGTTGGATGAAGAAAGCGATCCCTTGTTCACAGCTTGGGACAAATCAACAGGTATATCCATTAATAGGAGCCAGATAAGCGATTTGGATGAATATATTGAAATGGAAAGCGACCCCGTTTTTTTACAATCGGTGGCATCGGGAATCAACTTAAACGACATTGATAGCTGGAACAATAAAATAGACGAAGAAAGCGACCCCGTGTTCTCGGCATGGGACAAATCAAGCGGCATAACCATTAGCGAAAGCCAGATTAGTGATATGGGAAACTACATTGAAAAAGAAAGCGACCCCGTTTTTCAGCAATCAGCAGCCCGTGAAATTTCGAGATCAGACATTAGCCGCTGGAATAGCAAATTGGGCAGCTTCACTGAAACCGACCCTATGTTTAGCAAATCGGTTGCAAGCGACATTACTGCAGCAGACATTACCCGCTGGAACAACAATTTGAGCAGCTTTAACGAAACCGACCCTTTGTTCACAGCATGGGACAAATCAACAGGTATTTCAATAACCGAGAGCCAGATCAGCGATTTTCAAACCTACTACCTTGCCTCAAATCCTGATGGGTTTATTTCTACTTATATTGTAACAGCGGGTGATGTTACCGCTCACGAGTCTGCACTTTCGATTTCAGAAAGTCAGATTACTGATTTGCAGAATTATTTGCTTGATATTACAGGTGAGCAAATTGGTGATTTATCAAATGTTGATTTAACAGGACTTGCTGAAGGCAATATTTTAAAATACGATGCAACCGCAGAAAAGTGGGTAATAACAGCCCCTTCAGATTTAGAAACCGACCCTCTATTTACAGCATGGGACAAATCCACCGGCATTTCGATAACTGAAAGTCAGATTAGTGACCTTAGCCATTTTACCAATGCCGATGAAAGCGATCCTGTGTTCACAAATAGTCAGGCAGCATATATCACAGCAATTGACATTACTAATTTAAGTAATCTTTCAGGTACCAATACAGGCGACCAAGACATTTCGGGTATAGCTGCAAATGCTACCGCAATCTCAAACGAAATTGCACGCGCCACAGCTGCTGAAGTTGCAAATGCTACCGCAATCTCAAATGAAGTTGATAGGGCTACAGCAGCCGAATTAGCAATTGAAGACGATATAGTGATACTCGAAGCATGGCAAGACACTCAGGATGCAGCCATTGCTTTAAACACTGCAAAAACAGGAATCACTCCGGCACAGGCAACTGCGATTACAGACAACACAAGCGATATTGCAACTTTGAAATTAGAGCAAACAGCACAAAATACAGCTATTGCTTTAAATACTGCCAAGGTTGGTGTTACTGACGGCACCGCAACAGGCCAAATGCAATACTGGAACGGCTCTGCATGGGTTTCTGTTGCTCCGGGTCATGATGGGGCATCTTTGAAATTCAAAAACG
>SKHV01000358.1 GCA_007116765.1 Prolixibacteraceae bacterium
TTCAAAACTATAACCTGTTGCAGGGTATGGAACAAAGGTGACAGTTTCGCCGGCATCATAAATCTCTTTTTCGGGAGAAAATTCAACTGTTCCGTTAACAGTATTCTCCCTAATGGTGACAGTATAAGCCGGGACGAAATTGGCTGTAAGACTCACAGTTGAATCCATGTTAATAACCAATGGGTTTTCATCACTTGTAACACTGCCTGTCCAGTTTATGAACCTGAACCCCGGCTTAGGCTCAGCAGTTAAAACCACTTCTTCCCCTTCGTCATAAATTGCTTTATCGGGGTTTTTAATAACTGAACCTTTGTCTTCGTCTACAGATATTAATAAGTATCCGTCTGTTACGGAAGCAAAAACAGCAAGTTTAGCGTTCCTTGCCTGATCAATTGTTGCCTTAGAGGTATTAAACAAAACAATATAATCCATAATCGCACGCTTCGAGCGCCCAGAAACAGTTAATGTATATACTTCGCCTTTCTTTAATACATAAAAGAACCTTCGCTTTACATTTTCTCCACTAATTCTTCTTTCACCCAAATTAGTCCACCCCCATTGACGATCGGGAACACTTGAGAAATAGTGCTTTGTGTCAGTTAGTAATACAGATTTTGAGAATGTATTTGCACCTGGTTCAAAATCTCCGGCCAACCTCACATAAAAATCGTTGCACTCATCATTTCTGGCATCTTTTAGTATTCTGCTAGATCGAATAATAAGTTGATAAGTACCTGTTTCAGGGGCAATAAAAGTATAATCAAGAGGCGAATTGGGAGGCCCAAGATTTGTAGCATTTCCGGTAAAATAAAGCATACTGTCGTTGGATGCTCCTTTAAAAAAATCGGGATGCTGATGGGTGATTAATTCCCAATTACCCAACAGAGAATTTGTGTGCTCAGCCTGAAACACTATAACGCCATCTCTGTCTGTTGGCGTGATGGGTGTCAAAACTGGCTGTGCAAGTAATCTCAGGTTATTAATAGAAAAAACAAAAACCAGAAAAATAATACACACTAGCGGTTTAATATATATATTTAATTTCATTTTTTTAAGTTTTATAACATGCATTATCTAATTCTACTAATTGATTCTTATCTTTTTATTAAACGTTTTACGCTTACTCCATCACTTGAAATAACTTGAATGATATAAATAGAATTGTTGTATTCTGTTAAATCGATATTAAATGTTTCGGGAGCATAACCTTCCTCTACCAAAACGCCATTTAGAGTATAAACCATATAGTTTACGGGTTGCTCGACCCTCACAGTGAAAACTCCGGCAGATGGATTGGGATAGATCTTGAATTTATCTCCACCCTTCTGATCTACACTACTAATCTTATCAAAATTGGCAGTGACGTATATTATTGAATCCATGGTTATGGTAATTGGGTTTTCTTCGCCGGTAATGTAACCACTCCACCCGGTAAAAATATAACCTTCGTTTGGAGTTGCGGTTAGCTCTACTTCAGTACCGGCAGCATATGCAACACTTTGAGGACTCCTTGTAACCGACCCGTTATTAGCTGTTACAAACAATTGGTAAGTTATCAAATTAAAATTGGCGGTTAACTCAATATCGCGATTTATAGAAATCTCCAATGGCACTGTATTGCCACTTATTCCTCCTGCATCGTGCCAGCTATCAAAACGATAACCGGTTGCGGGATATGGAACAAAAGTGATGGTTTCGCCTTCTTCATAATAATCCTTAACAGGAGAAACTTCAACTGTGCCGTTAACTGTATTATTGCTAATAGAAACAGTAAATATTGGAACAAAATTAGCCGTAATGCTCATGTTGGAATCCAATTGGATATTCAACGGATTCTCATCACTTGTAATGTCGCCTGTCCAATTTACAAATTTATAACCAGGGTTTGGTTCAGCAGTTAATTCCAGCGTTTCACCCGAATCATAATTCATTCTATCGGGGGTTTTGCTAACTGTACCATGATTATTATTTACATTTATAAATATATAGGCTTTGCCATCTTCTCCTATAAAAAGCCGTTCTCGCGGAGGGTAAATTAGCTTATCGAGATAGGAAAGTTGATTGCCTGCATTTTCGCTATGATCAATTAGATCTTCATTAAATATTGTACTTGCTTTGCTGAAAAGCGGCTTGGTTAATGTATTAAGTGCATTTACTTTACCGCCATTAGTAATTTGCTCCCATGTCCATGTTTCAGGATTTTGTAAATATGGGCTTAAAAAATTGAAGGCTTGTCTGATACTGCGACCATCAGATGTTTCGAACCCCCAAAGATCGATGCCAACCTGCCAGCCCATTTGTGCAACTTGAGTCATTCCCCACAAATTCATAGTAGAGTAATTAACACTTTTGGTTCTATTCAATTCGGAGGGCTGTGCTCCATTTGGCTGAATCTGACTTGCTATTCTCTTTGTCTTAAAATCATTTACCAATTTTGTGGCATCGGCTGTCCTACCTTCATAGAGCAATAAGCCAAGCACCTGGAAATCATATTTAGTGCCATGGTTGTTGCCCATATTGCTCTCCTTTATTCCGAAACTACTGGTTCTTAACCATACCGACCATTCACTCAACCAATCATCAACACCGGTTTTAGTAGTGCCGGGAAGTACACCTTTATTTTCCATTATCTGCATAGCTGCTATAACCTTATACACGCTTGACCATTCAATAATTCCAATTTGCCTTCCTGTATTTTTTCCGGGAATACCCTGGGCAAAATTAGCATGTGGGTTTACTCTAGTTTCACTATTTACTAACCAAACATTGAGCAACTCAATGGCTTTATTGGCATATTTCATATCGCTTGAAAAATAATATGCAAATGAAAGTACTTCCATTGCATCAAAAAAATTGCTTAGCCTAACCTGATCGGTATTATTTCCACGAGTCATGGGGTTTACCTGCCCATCCTTATGTATCCATGGCAATCCATCAGGTTTGTTAGGATCGGGCCACCAGTATGGGGCAAGGCTTAAATAATCGTTTTTACTTCCGCTTGGAGGTGTTTGGGTTTTGTTCGTAACCGGATCGGCCGCTTTGTTTAATTCTTTATTAGCCTCGCTTATTAATGTATTATAGGCACTTACAAAGAAGGAATTGTTTTTTTCAATTTCACTTTTAACTGCTTCCAGAAAGGTTTCCTCATAATGAATTAATTTTCCTTTCACATCTGGTTCCTGAATAGGAATAAAATTGGCTTTAATTACCATATCGGAATTAATAGTAATCCTTAATGGGTTCAAAAGACTATTCACATCGCCACTCCATTTGTCAAAAATAAAACCAGCATCAGGAACTGCCCTGAATTCAATGAGACTGCCGGACGGATAATCATCCAGTTCGAGGGAACGAACAATTTGCCCTCCGTTACCTTCAACTAAAGCATCGACAACAAAGCGCTCTTCTATAACGCTGCCTAACGAAACAGTATAATCATCTACCATGAAAGCATTCCAGTCGGCACCTGATGCACCGGGAGCCGGAGTGTTGAGTGCGAATCCGTAATGGGTCATTTCAATATCGGTAAAGGTATCGTCAACCACCGTGTTGATTAGTTTCATAGCTGCACTATTTGAAACATCACCCTTTGTAGTAGTAGATAGTTCATCCCTGAAAAAGAGGCTCCACTCGTTACTTTTAGGATCATACGTAACTTTTACTGTAACCCATGTTCTGAAATCACTAAACACATCCTCTTGTTTGTTACCTGCAATTACTGTGTAATTAGATAATCCTCCGTCGAATCGAGACAAAGAAACGCAATACATACTTCCTTCGGGCTTAAGAAAAGTAATTGCATATCCTTTGGCATTTGAGCCACTTTGGGTGTCCCATATTGATGAGTCGGAAGCCAATACAACAGCCATACCGGTCTGGGTGCCACTAAAACCATTTGTTCCGCCTGCACTGTTTCTGTTTTGTCTGGCAGTAAAAATCCACTCCAAAACATCGCTATTTGAGCTCAGTACCGCATTAAAAGATTCATTATATACCGACAAAGGAGCAGAAACTTCTGTACGGTTTCCGGTCTGCTCTGAAGCACTATGCCGTGCAAGCAACTTGAGCATTCCATCTTCGGATTCATATTCTTCTATTAGTGCTGTACCACCGCCAGGTGCAGTAGGCTCAACCGTGGTCCAAACAGAATAATCCACAACAGGTTCTCCGCTGCTGGCGATTGGGTTCACAGGCTCTTGATTAAAGTTATCATAAAAAACAAGTTCTTTTTTCCTACCTACACCCTCAAAATATGGTTCAATAGCATCCACAAGCTCTGCTTCCTTAATAATATCAATAACGTTTTCATTGTTCCACCGTCCATTAATAAAAACTGTTAAATAAGCAGCTTTATCTCTAGGGGTATAATTTTTAGATATTGCTCTTGGTATTAAATTACTTCCAAGAAGAGTTACTTCAGCTTCTGTTTGGAGCTGTACATAAACACTATATGTACCGGCTGCAACGTTTACATGGAACCAGATAGAGATGGTATCTCCAAGATTAAAACTTTTTTTGTTCTCATCTGCACTCCAGTTATCAAAAGCACCATTCCACCAACCAATTCGAGGAAAGCCTTCATTATATTCAAAAATAGCCTTGGCAAGTCCTGAGTTCCAACCATCAAATTCAGCTTCTTCATGAGCCACTACGCCGAAATCACCACGACCTGCACTACCTCCATTGTTGAAGCTTTCATTGACCTTTACCACAACATGCAAAATACCCGACTCAGTAATCTCAGGATTAATGGCTTTGGTTTGTTTTACAAGGTTCTGAGCATAAGCAGAGCAGCTTAGAATTAAAGCTACGAAAAGCACAGAAAGGTGTTTACGAAAATTCTTCATGTGATAATTGATATTAATAACTAAACAAATTTACTCATTGAACTTACAACTCATGCTTTAAGCTTGGTTGGCAACTTGAAATATAAATATATTCCGGTATAAATTAAAACAAAACTAGTGCCGTATCAACTGTAAATTGTCGTATGCCCACGGCTTCACTTCTCCGCAGTAACAAAAGTCGAGAATTGATACGACACTAGTTTACTAATTATTTTTAATTCAGATATTCTGAACTATGTTTCACTTTTATTGTGATACTTTCATTATTCGCTTAAAGCTAACTCCTTCTTGAGACTCTATCTGTAAAATATAGATTGCATCGTTGTAGTTTCTCATATCCAGATTAAAAGATCCTGACTCCTCGCCTGATTTCAATAAAATACCGCTTATGCCATATACTCTATAGCTAACCGGCTGTTCAACCTGCACTGCAAAAATTCCATTAGATGGATTGGGATAGATGCTTAATCCATTTACATATTCACTAATTGAAGTAGTAGGGGTAAAGTTTGCGGTAACATTCATATTGGAAACAATGGTTACTGTTACAGGATTATCGGTTCCGGTAACATCACCACTCCAACTTTCAAATTTATATCCGTCATCAGGATTTGCGGTCAATTCTATTTCAGTGTTTTCAGCAAATTCTGTTCCTTGAATTGATTGATCGACACTACCATTTTCAGATGTAATATCCAGTGTAAAATACTGAACAACAGGGACAAAATTAGCTGTAATATCCAAATTAGAATCCATTGTTATCATTAACGGATTTTCAGTACTAGTAACATCTCCGCTCCAGCTCTCGAATACGAATCCGGGTAATGCAATTGCGTTTAATCTCACTTCAGTGTATTCTTCAAACTTATTGCCTAGAGGTGCTTGGCTAACCACACCATTTTCAAATGAAACATTCAAAGTATAATAAACAATAGGGCTAAAAGTAGCTGTTATTACCTTATGAGAGTCCATCGTTACTATCAATGGATTTTGATTGCCTGATGCGTCACCAGACCACCCATCAAAAGTATAGCCTGCTTTTGGATCTGCAATTAATGTGACTGTTGTGTTCTCCATAAATTCATCACCTAAAGGATTCCGGTTTACTGCACCAACTTCTTCATCATACTTAATTTCTAAAGTATAAGTAGCACTAAAATTAGCTCTAATCTCCATATTAGAATCTACTGTGATTATTAATGGATTTTCGTTGCCAGTGACATCACCACTCCAGCTTTCAAAATCAAACCCATCGGCAGGTATCGCAGTTAATTGAACTTCACTACCTTCCACGTAATCTGACTGATCAGGAGATAAATCAATAGTTCCCCTGTTTTCAGTTACCGATGTATTAATTGAAAAACGTGATATTGGCGATTCGAGGTTGCCCATAGCAACCACAAAGTCATCTACCCAAAATGCATTGCCATCAGCACCAGTAGCTCCCGGCGTTGGTGTGTTAAGTGCAAATCCGAAATGAGACATTTCCAAATCGGTGAATGTATCATCAACCACCGTTTCAATTAAATTCAGCCCTTCAGTGTAATAAACATCTCCCTTTGTATCCTGAGATGCTTCATCTCTGAAAAAGAGGCTCCATTCATTCGTTGCCGGAACATAAGTTACTTTTACAGTAACCCAGGTTCTGAACTCGCTAAACACATCCGTAGCTTTATTTCCTAAAATAACTGTGTAATTAGATAAACCTCCGTCGAACCGAGACAAAGAAACGCAATACATGCTTTCTTCGGGCTTAAGAAAAGTAACTGCATAACCCTTTGCGTTTGAGCCTTGTTGACTGCCCCACATGGATGAATCTGATGCCAATACAACAGCCATACCGGTCTGGGTACCGTTAAAGCCATTTGTTCCACCCGCGCTATTTCTGTTTTGCTTGGCGGTAAAAGCCCATACCAACGTATCTTCATTTGAGCTAAGTACGGGATTAAAAGGCTGGTTAAAAACAGATAGTGGAGCCGAAACTTCGGTCCGGTTACCGGACTGATCTGGATTTTTTTCCCTTGCAAGCAATTTTAGCATGCCATCTTTTGGAGCATACTCTTCAATAATAGCTGTTCCTCCTCCAAATTCAAGAGGTTCAACAGTAGTCCAAATAGTATAATCCACAACGGGCTCTCCGCTACTGGAAATAGTATCAGGCTCTTGATTGAAATCGTCAACAAAGATAACTTGAGGGCCGGGGTATTCGAATTCGCTAACCACGAGCTTATGCAAATTAAAACCAGCTTTTTCAAAATTGAAACGCCATACCTGCTTCCCTTCTTTGAGATTTACTCTTTTGGTAAATGCCATATAGTTAGTCCAGTCGTCTGTTTTAGGTACGCTTATTTCACTCAGCAAAGGCTCACCATCTACATCAATACCGAGAA
>SKHV01000262.1 GCA_007116765.1 Prolixibacteraceae bacterium
AAATCGGCCACATCGATGGTGAAAAAATCCGATGGTTCAACAAAATTTTCAACGTTTTTGAAGTTGATATGGTCGGCATCGACAAAGTAATTGCCTTTCCAGCCCAAAGCTGCAACGGCAGTATCGGCCTCGGCCCTGACTTCCGATGGCGATGTGCCAATGGTTGTGTGCTCGCGATGCGATTTGTTCCACACCGGGGTAAATTCAATTCCAAGCTGCTCTTTGGCCGCTATAAATGCTTTAAGCTGAGCCTTGCCCTGATGTGCAAAGCGATCGCCCACACCAAATGAATATTTTCCTATTTGTCTCATAATTTTCTTTTCTATAATCCAAATACACGTGGTAGCCACATACTTATTTGAGGTATGTATGTTACCAGCATCAGGCTAATAATCATTACTATAAACATTGGGACAAGGGGTTTTATGACCTTCTCAATCCGAACATTTGACACACTGCAACCTATAAACAGCACCGAACCAACCGGTGGTGTACATAAACCTACACTGAGGTTAAGCACCATAATTATTCCGAAATGTATAGGGTCAAGCCCCAACTCGGTAACTATAGGCAGGAATATTGGCGTAAAAATAAGTACCGCAGGTGTCATATCCATAAATATACCCACAACTAAAAGTATCAGATTTATTACTAACAATATAACAAACTTATTATCGCTCAGTCCAAGTAAGAGTTCACTCACGTTTTGAGGGATGTTTTCGTAAGCCATAATCCACGAAAGCCCAATAGAAGTTGCCACAAGCAACAATACAATTGACGTTGTGCGTATGGAGTTGAGTATTACTTTTGGTACGTCTTTGATTGTCATTTCTCTATAAGCCAATGCAAGCACAAATGCATAGAGCACTGCCACGGCCGATGCTTCGGTGGCTGTAAAAAAACCTGCCAAAATACCACCAATAACAATAACCAGTAGCAATAAACTGGGAATGGCATCCCACAATATTTTAAATGCACGTTTGGCTCCGGCAGGGCTTCGGCGGGCTTTTTTCATAATTAAAAATGCAATTGACCCCACAAGCATAAACAACAATATCCCAAATAATACTCCCGAAGTATTGTTGGCAGCGTTCAAGCCTACACCCACAGCAATAATTGAGGCCAGCCCCAATACAAAAGTGAAAAATGATTTTACGGCTTGCTTTAAACCACTGTTTTTATAAACCAGCATACTCATTGCCATAAGCATAATTGAAACACCGGTAAGAATGCCCGGCAGGTAACCGGCAACAAAAAGAGCCGCAACCGAAACACCACCACTGGCCAATGAATACACAATAAGTATATTGCTTGGAGGTATTGACAAACCTGTAGTTGCTGAAGCAATATTTACTGCAGCACTGTAGTTCTCGTCGTAACCTTCGCGTTTCATCTCGCCTTTCATAATAGCACCAATGGCCGATGCCGATGCTGCTGCTGAACCTGAGATAGCACCAAACAGCATATTGGCAAAAACATTTACAAATGCCAAACCGGCAGGCCATTTACCCACTACCACACGGGCAAGGTTAATAAGCCGCATGGCAATCCCCCCCCGGTTCATTATATTACCGGCCAGAATAAAAAAAGGTATGGCCAGCAATGCAAAACTGTCGAGCCCGGTAGCCATACGTTGGGCAAATGTAGTAACCGCAGCAAGTGAGTCGATGCTAACCAGCATGGTCAATATTCCTGAAATGCCTATACTGAAAGCAATTGGAACTCCCAATACCAGTAATATGATAAAGCTTACAACTAAAACTATAATTCCTAAAAATTCCATATTTCTTCGATTAAAATCATGTTGAAATGAAGCGTGTTACTACTTTAAATTTTTCCTTATTATTTCGATAGAATAATAGGATATCAGCAAGCCACTTATTGGCATTACCAAATATACATAACCCAGAGGCAGGTGCAGTGCTGCTGACATAACGCCAAACTGGAAACGGGTTATTACAAGCCAGGCTCCACCAATTAACATTACTGATACAGCAAAAAGCAGTATAACAATGTTGATAATAACTATGAGGCGTTTCTGGACTTTTGGACTCGATTTTTGAAGTAACAGGTCAATGGCTAAATGCTCCTGTCGTCCGGCAACATAAGCTGCCCCAAGCACTCCAACCCAAATCAGGAGGTAGCCTGCCAGTTCATCGGTAAACGAACTGGGCGATGAAAGCAAATAACGACTGATTACCTGCCACAAAACATCAAAAACCAAAACAACCATCAACACTATAAGTGTGATTTCCAGTATTCTATCAATCTTATTTCTTATTGTCATAATTGTGATTTATTCAACTGCCCTAATTCTCTTTATTAAGTCGTACAATTCAGGACGGCGTTCATAATTTGCTATCATTTGTTCCACTTTTTCGGCAAAAGGTTCCTTTTCGGGGTAATTAATAATTACACCATGTTCCTGTACTTTTTTGAGCGATTCGCGTTCCGATTCAGCCCAAAGTTCCCTTTGGCGAGGCACCGAGCCTTTTGCAGCGGCTTCGAGCCATTCTTTTTCCTGATCGCTAAGCCGGTTCCAAACCACCGTACTCACCACCAATACATCGGGTACCACGGTATGCTCGTTTATGGAATAGTATTTACAAACCTCGTAGTGGTGCGAAGTATAGAAACTAGGCGGGTTATTCTCGGCTCCGTCAACCACACCACTTTGCAGTGCGGTATAAAGCTCGCCCCACGAAATTGGGGTTGGCGAACCACCCATTGCCCTAACCAGTCCCATGGCAGTTTGGCTTTGCATTACCCTTATTTTCATGCCGTTCAGGTCGTCGGGGGTTTCTATGGGTTTATTTATTGTGTAAAAACTACGGGCACCGGCATCGTAAAAACAAAGCCCGCGCATGTTGTACCGCTCAATACTCAATAAAAGTTCATCGCCTATTTCGCCATCGAGCACCTTGAACGAGTGTTCACGTGAATTGAAAATATAAGGAAGCCCTAAGACCTGATAGTTGTCAGTAAAACTCTCGAGCACGGCCGCAGAAACTTTTGTAATAGCCAGGCTCCCTATCTGGAGGAGCTCCACGCATTGTTGTTCTGAGCCCAATTGCCCGCTGGGATAAATTTCGAGTTTCATTTTTCCCTCCGATATTTCTTCTAGTAGTTCGCCCATATGAACCATGCCTTTATGCACAGGGTGCGACGGGTCGAGCCCATGAGCCAGCTTTAACTCGGTATAGTCAGAAAGCTTTACGCACGATGAAAACAGCAAGGGAAGCATTACAAAAAAGCTCCAAAAGATTTTTAGGTTGAAGATTCTTTTTACAATCATATTGATTATTTAGCTTTCGCCGAAGCGAAAAAGATGTTTGCAACAATAAAACCCGGGGCTAAAAGCACCCCGGGCATAAAGATATTAAAAAGTTACACATTGTAAGTTGAAGAAGCGGTGTCGCCACCACGCCCTGTCCAGTTGGTGTGGAAAAATTCGCCACGTGGTTTGTCGATTCGCTCGTAAGTATGCGCGCCAAAGTAGTCGCGTTGTGCCTGCAACAAGTTGGCAGGCAAACGTTCGCTGCGAAAACCGTCGAAATAGCACAATGCCGATGTTAAGGCTGGTACCGGTATTCCGTTTGCCAATGCCGAAGCACATACCCTGCGCCAACCGGCTTGTGCACTTTCCACTTTTTCTTTGAAGAAGGGGTCGAGCAACAGGTTTTCGAGTTTCGGATTGTTTTCGAAAGCTTTTTTAATGTCGCCAAGGAATGCTGAGCGGATAATGCATCCACCGCGCCACATCAGTGCAATGCCGCCATAGTTCAAATCCCATTTATATTCGCTGGCAGCCTCCATCATCAGGTTATATCCCTGTGCGTACGAAATGATTTTGGCACCGTAAAGGGCCATTTTTAAATCTTCGATGAATTGTTTTTTATCGCCTTCAAATTTTGGTGTTGGCCCGTTAATCACTTTCGAGGCTTTTACGCGCAAATCTTTTTGTGCCGAAAGGCAGCGCGCAAATACCGATTCGCCGATTAAGGTAAGCGGTATGCCCAAATCGAGGGCAGCAACACCTGTCCATTTTCCGGTTCCTTTTTGTCCGGCGGTATCCAATATCTTTTCTACCAAAGCCGAGCCGTCTTCATCTTTGAATCCCAGTATGTCGCGGGTAATTTCAATTAAATAGGAATCGAGTTCTTCGTTGTTCCATTTTTTGAATACTTCGTGCATCTCGTCGGCATCCATTCCCAGGTATTCTTTCATAATCTGGTATGCCTCGGTAATAATTTGCATATCGCCGTATTCAATGCCGTTGTGTACCATTTTCACGAAATGGCCTGCACCGTCTTGTCCAACCCAATCGCAGCAAGGTGAACCGTCTTCAACTTTAGCGGCTACTGCCTGGAAAATTTCTTTCACATGTGGCCAAGCAGCATCCGAGCCGCCGGGCATCATCGATGGTCCTAAAAGAGCACCTTCTTCACCGCCCGAAACTCCGGTACCAATGTACAACAAGCCTTTACTTTCAACATATTTGGTACGACGGATTGTGTCGGGGAAGTGTGAATTACCGCCATCGATAATGATATCGCCCTCTTCGAGGTGAGGGATTATCAAGTCAATAAAATCATCGACCGGCTTTCCGGCTTTTACCAGCATCATTACTTTGCGGGGACGCTCCAACGAAGCACAAAGCTCTTCAATTGACTGAGCTCCGATAAAGTTTTTACCTGCTCCACGACCGTTTATAAAACTATCCACTTTTTCAACCGTACGGTTAAAAACTGCTACGGTAAAACCTTTACTTTCCATATTCAGCACCAGGTTTTCGCCCATTACGGCCAAACCTATTAATCCTATGTCGGCTTTTTCTTTCATAATTCTGTAATTTTTTATTTTATCTGCTTTATTATTTGTTTGCATAATATTCTTTTACAATATTTTCGAGTACTTTATTTGTGCGGGCACCCGAAACTCCGGTGCTTACAGCTTGTTCGTTCCCCCTTAAGCATGCTACAACATGTTCAATCATGGCTTGCTGAACGTGAAGCGGTTTTTCGTAATTGAATTCTTCAATCCCTTTCCCTGTTATTAATTTAACCGGTATGAAATCAAACGTTGAAAACTCTATCCTTCCTTTAGTCCCACATATTTCAATCACATCGCGATTGTTCAGCGGGCTCGAATTGAAGCACCAGCTCCCGTTGCCAACAACACCATTTTGATGTATAAAAGATACTGAAAGGATATCTTCAGCGGGATACAAACCGGCCTGATTCGTTACAATTGACTGAACATGGCTAATTTCGCCAAACAAAAAATCGAGGTAATCAATTTGATGCGATGCCAAATCGTAAAAATGGCCGCCCCCTGAGATTTCAGGATTTACCCTCCAGGGCATTTTAGTGCCATTAATTTCCCCGGCATGTTTAAAAAGTTGAATGTTAACCATACGGATATCCCCAATGGCACCGGCTTCAATCAATTCTTTTACCTTAATAAAACCGGGTAATTTCCTTCTGTAATATGCAACAAATACAGGCACATTTCTTTTTGCTGCCAGGGTATTTACTTCGACGCATTCGGCATAAGTGCGGCACATAGGTTTTTCTACATACACTGGCTTTCCGGCTTCAATGGCCATTTTCGCATACAGTGCATGCGTATCGGGGGGAGTTGCCACGTAAATGGCATCAATATTGGGGTCGTTTATCAAACCGGCAGCTTCGGAATACCATTTCTCAACACCGTGCCTGTTGGCATAATCCTCTGCTTTTGCTGCATTGCGACGCATTACGGCATGCAGGGACGAATGTGCAGCTTTTTGAAAAGCCGGACCGCTTTTCACTTCGCTTACATCGCCACATCCTACTATGCCCCAGTTTATTTTTTGCATCGCTTCTATATTCTATTTAAACCTGTCGGGATGAGCCCAAAGCCCAAGTGCAGGGTTCGAAATATAAAAAATTTCTTCACCATCGGGCAAGGTATTGAATCCGTTCTTCAACTTCTCAGGATTGTATTTCTTGCTTACCTCGTCAATATCGTCATATTTGAAACCAACGCTCTCGATTTCTTTTTGCGAAAGGTTCCATTCGGCTTTACCGGGGCAATAGGTTACATTAAACCTGCCTTCGGAAGAACCGTGTATCAGGTGTGCCGCGGCACCAAGGTTGGCTTTCAGGTCGTCGTTTTCTTCAACGGCCTTTAATGTTGCCGGCGTACCAAAGTAACCGTATTTTCTTATGAGGACATCAATTTGTTTGTCCTCGCCAAACTCTTTTAGCGCCGGTGCTAAAACAATCAGTTCGCCACCGTCGGCCATGGCCATGCGGGTTCGGTAAATGCTTTTATTGCCCAACCATGTACTTTTGAACTCGGTGGGATCCAGCCAAACTACTACTTTAGTAAGCGGTTTCGGCACCATATCGAAATTCACTTTTAACGAAAGTTCTGCGGCTTTGGTGAATACTTCAAAATCGTCGCCAACGAAAAGGCCGCGCGTAACCAGCTTTCCATCGTCATCAACACCCACAACCGTTTGTACGTAAACTATGGGCAAATGCGATGCGAAATGTTCGGTTGCGTAGTTGAATACTTTGCGTACAGGGGTATCGGCACGTCCCATCATGCGTTCCATGCCGTAAGCGGCACCAATATAATGGCTTTTGTTGATTCCCTCGGAACCGCCTGTTCCCACAAAAATATTTTTGTTGTAATTGGCCATTCCCACCACTTCGTGGGGCACCACTTGCCCCAGGGATAAAATTAGGTCAAAACCG
Organism: Prolixibacteraceae bacterium; assembly: GCA_007116765.1. Taxonomy (GTDB): domain Bacteria; phylum Bacteroidota; class Bacteroidia; order Bacteroidales; family Prolixibacteraceae; genus Roseimarinus. Next base: position 6,747 of record SKHV01000262.1, read on the forward strand.
CCTTCAACAAGCAGTTTGTTCACCTGAGCAGGCCATGTAAAGTTCACTTTCCCTTCTGAAACCTCTTCAATATATTCGCCGGGTACTTCTCCCAGGGTAAGCACATCGTTGCGCCAGTCGTGAATGCGGAATAATCCGGCAGGCACACCCGGGAACATGTGTTCAATTTGTTCAGCCGTCATGGGTGAATGTGTTCCCAGTGCAGGCAGTATATCGGTTAGTTTTTCTTTGTAATACTGGTAAGAAAAAGTTGTGAGCTCACCTGCTTTTGAAGGCAGACGGGTATAATCGGGCGGTATGGCCAACACTTTTTGTTTAACACCCATTTTATCGAGTGCTTCAAAAAGACCATCCTTTAAATCGTTATCGCTTAGGACTGCAGTTGGCGAACCGGTTTCAAAATATATCATTATAAATTTTTGTAAATAATTTGTCCTTCAATTAGTTCTTAGAAAATACCTCATCGCG
>SKHV01000392.1 GCA_007116765.1 Prolixibacteraceae bacterium
AACAGTAGTAGTAACAATTATTTTTTTTTTTTTTTCAATATTAAGTGCACAAATCGCAAACAATTCAAATGTAAGCGACAAAGAAATTGAACAATTTGTCAATGCTTATGAAATGGTGCAAGTAGTTGCTGAAAACAGCCAACAAGAAATGGTAAAAGCACTTGAAGACGAAGGCCTAAGCGTTCCTCGATACAACGAAATTATGCAGGCATTTCAAAATCCGCAGGTTGAGCATAACGCCACATCCGAAGAGTTAAGCAGCATTGATACAGCCAACAAAGAACTAGAAAAAATTGAGGCTAAAACCAACAAAATTATGGAAGAAACCATCGAAGAGGAAGGATTGACCATAAACCGATATCAGGAAATCATTGCTGCAATTCAAGAGTCTCAAGAACTTCAGTTAAAATTTCAGGAGCACATGAATAATTAAGAATTCAGTTTCAGAATATCAAAGCCGTGGCTCTTAGTCATGGCTTTTTTTACCTTTTAAAAACCAGATCCAACTCGCTTGAACTCCGGCTATCGAAATAATACCCCTCGCTTTCGAAAGCTTTTAAGTCGTCTGCATTTTGAATTTTATTGACAATTATAAAACGTGCAAATAGGCCACGGGCTTTTTTGGCATACACGGTCACCATGCGTGGAGTACCATTTTTTTCTTCGTAAAACGAAACATTCACTACCTTACAGTTTAGTGTGCCAAAGTTAATAGCAGAAGAATATTCTTTTGATGCCAAATTGATAAGAATCTTATCGCCCGGAGATTGCTTTACTGCTTTGTGTAATGACCGTGTAATTTTTTCTTTCCAGAACTCGCAAAGCGATTTTTGCCCGTTGAATTTAATACCGGTTCCCATTTCGAGGCGATAGGCCTGGATAATATCAAGTGGTTTCAATACTCCATACAAACCCGATAAAATCCGCAATGTTTTCTGTGAATATTGAAGGGCATCCACATTCAACGATCGTGCATCGAGTCCCCGATAGGCTTCTCCAACAAACGAAAGTGCTGCATGTATACTGTTTTGCACATTGTGATTCTTATCCCAGTTACTAAGCCTGTCGTAATTCAATACTGCAAGCTTATTGCTTATTTTCATTAATTCCGACAAATCATCAGCAGAGTACTTTTCAAGCTGAATTATAAGCGAACTTGCTTCATCCAAAAACTCAGGTATTGTATTTTTGAGCAAAGCCGCATCGTTGTGCGGCTCATGACTCATATTTTTTGCAGGTGATAAAATTGCCAACATATTGGTTTTCTAATTTTTCAATTTATTAAGCTTTTCACCAAATTCATTCATATAACTATCAAGCTTCGACTCGTTAATAATATAATTGGGATGAATGATATGATTATCGAACTTTTCAAAATTATTCCAGGAAATTATTTTTCTCAACATCAATAAATATTCTGAACCTTCTTCGGAGTAACTGCTTAAGGCAGCAATTAATTCATAATTATTGCCCCCCGCTATTCTTTTCATTCTAAAATTACGATAGGCATTGTGGCGGCCAATATTTAGAAAGTAATGATCAACAGACTCAAGAACTGTATCGTACTTTTTCAAATACACCTGCTTCCCGGATCGTGTACCTAACGAGGGAAGCGAAAATTCATCGTCGCGGGTAGTCCAAACTCCAAACAGGTTATTCCCTTCGGCAGCAAACCTTGAACGCCCCCACCCCGACTCTACAACAGCCTGTGCTAAAACCAGGCTGTTTGAATGGGGCTTCATCCGGGTGATTAAATTCTGATACGAACTTGCACGAAACAGCTCTTTCAAACTATCGGCAAATGCAAGTTCAGGCAAAGCAGGCACTTCTTCGCGTTCAATCGTCTGTATCAGGTTTTCGATGCGTTTAATATTCTTTTCTAACTGGTATTTAACAATTAATACTGCTGGCAATACCTGATTCACAAACAACTCCTTCTGTCTCTCTATTGGTGCATAATGGTCAATTAATAAAGTATCATATAAAACCGGAACCACCAACGAATCGGTAATTCCAATTATTTGTTCAGTATGTGTAAGCTCAATTTTTTGTACATCGAGATACTCGGGAATCATTGTTCTCGAAAGTGCCGAAATATACACAATAGCAACGGCCAAGAGTAGAAATATAAACTCAGTTAATCTCAATTGAATAATTATTTCATTTACACAAATATATAAAAGTTACTTTCTGAAATGTAAATATTGAGCAAAAACATAAGAAATCACAAATAAAAGAGTCACATGTCCGTTTTTTACATGATTGTATCTGTTTTATACATTGTTCACTATAAATCAACAGCTTACTTTTGTATGTATAATTTTAAATGAAAATATAAACACATGAAAACTATAATTCACAAAGCAGAAACAAGAGGCCATGCCAACCATGGATGGCTCAAGACTCATCACACATTTAGTTTCGCCAACTACTACAATCCCGAAAGAATGCATTTTGGCAATTTAAGGGTTTTGAATGACGATATAGTTGCGCCTGAAAAAGGATTTGGCAAACATCCGCATGACAATATGGAAATTATTACCATTCCGCTTTCGGGTAGTCTTATGCACGAAGATTCAATGGGGCATGAACAAGTAATTCAAAGCAACGAAGTACAGGTAATGACTGCAGGCACAGGCATCTTCCATTCCGAATTCAATGCTTCGGAAAAAGAAGAAGTAAATCTTATTCAACTTTGGATTTTAACAGGAGAGAAAAACTTAAAACCTGCTTACGACCAGAAACTTTTCGATGCCGAGCAAGCAGCAAACAAATGGCAGGTATTGGTTCATAACAGCAATGGGCCTTTGAAAATTAATCAGCATGCGACAATCTCTCGCGTTTTTCTCGATAAAGGAAAAGAGATTGATTATCAATTACGTGAGAACTCTTTTGGCTCATATTTGTTTATTGTAGAAGGAAAAGTTGAAATCGAGGATAAAACTTATTCGCGACGCGACGGAGTAGGAATCACCGATACTGAGAATTTCAGTATCAAAGCAAACGAGAAAAGTTTCATAATAAATATAGAAGTATAAACAATTTTAAATTAAAAACAATGAAAAAAATAGTTAGTCTGGCATCGATACTGATGCTTCTAGTATTAGCAGTAAGTGCACAAACATTTACATTCGACACTTCGAAATCGGAACTTAAATGGACAGGAAAAAAAGTAGGCGGTGCACACGATGGTAAAATTGAACTTAAACAAGGCCAATTAGTGATGGACAATAATGCGGTTTCGTCGGGTATTTTTGTAATCGATATGACTACAATAACCAACGACGACCTATCAGGCAACATGCAAACCCAACTGGTAAACCACCTTAAATCTGACGATTTTTTCTCGGTTGAAACTCATCCAACTGCCACTCTTGAGCTCACTAGCAGCACTGCTTTGAGAAACGGAAAAGCAACCTTAAAAGGCGAGCTTACCATAAAAGGAATCACCCATCCGGTAGAGTTTGAAGGTGCCAAAAGTGGAAACACGTTTTCCGGTGAAATTACTGTCGATCGCTCGAAATATAACGTTCGTTACGGCTCAGGAAGTTTCTTCCAAAACCTGGGCGACAATCTGATTTACGATGATTTTACCATTGAAGTAAAATTAGTAGCAAAAGAATAAACAAAGTGTAACAAAGCCACATTGGTTTTGTACAATAAACCACCATGAAATCGATTTCATTGGTGGTTTTTCTATTGCCATTAAGCAAGCATCTTCCGGCATTTTTATAACTTGCCGTTTCTGAAAAAAATTAAAACCAATGAATATAAAAGACGATAATTACTTTTCAAAGAATCAAGAAAACCTTGAGAAACTCAAAAAAGCAATCTCTGCAATTCAAATTCCCGAAGGTTATACTTATACTGTTCCACCACCATCGAATGAAACATTAAAAGGAAATTATCTGAATTATATTCCATACGAAACACTTATAAGTGAATACACTCTTGGCAATGAATTCTCGAACCCTCAAGGCACAGCACAGGGAGGATTTACTGCGGCCTGCTTCGACAACTCGTTCGGACTTATGAGCGTGGCTACAGTTCGTAAACCGGTAGCCTCTATCGATATGAATGTGCAATACCTGCGTCCGGTTCCCATCAACGAAGCATTCTTTGTTGTAGTTTCAGTAATTTCGGTCACTCCATCAACCTTATTTTTAAAAGGAGAAGCGTTCAACTCGAAAAAAAAATTACTTGCCTTTGCGATTACTAATTTGGCTATTTTAAGACAATAAACATTGTTTTCTTCAATATTCATTCTATTTTTATGCCACTTTTACTAAGTAAAACAATTATGAGAACACTTATAGAGCTATTCGAGAACAGCGTAAAAAAATATGCTGATAATCCTTACATGTGGGAAAAATTCAACGGAGAGTATAAACCATTTTCTTACAAAGAAATTCATAATGAAGCTATTGCATTTGGCGCGGGCTTAATGGCTATGGGCATTAAAAAAGGCGACCGCATTGGCTTACTGGCCGAAGGTCGTACCGACTGGATTGTAAGCGAATTGGGCATGTTCTATGCCGGGGCAGTGAATGTTCCCTTATCGGTTAAGCTCGAAGCCGGAAACGACATTGCTTTTCGCATGAAGCATTCTGGTGCACGAATGATTATTATTTCGTTTACACAGGTAGAAAAAACCGAATCGATTTTCGAAACCTGCGATGAACTTGAAAAAATAATTTATCTCGACGAAATAAAAGAGTCTGCCGATTACAAATTACATTTCAACAATATAAAAGATAAAGGTCGCGAATTTCTGAAAGACGAAAAGAACAAAAAAGCCTTTGATGAAATTTGGCAAAACATTAAGGCCGACGATTTGGCCAACATTTCATACACATCGGGCACCACGGCCGACCCAAAAGGCATTATGCTTACCCAGCAAAATTATGCCGAAAATACACGCCAGGCGAATACCTTAATGAGCATTGACGAAACCTTTAAGACCCTTACCATATTACCTTGGGATCACTCGTTTGCACATACTGCATGCCTGTATTGTTTCATGTACAACGGAGCAAGTGTTGCTTGTCAGGAAATTGGCAAAACACCACTCGAAACCCTAAAAAACATTCCAAAGAATATCAACGAAATCAAACCCGATTTAATGATGAGTGTTCCGGCACTATCGAAAGCTTTTCGCAAAAATATCGAATCGGGAATCAGGGCTAAAGGCCCCACAACCGAGAAACTATTCAATACAGCTTTATACGTTGCCTACAAATATTACGGCAACGGTTTCGAGCGGGGAAAAGGCTACAGGGCATTCTACAAGCCTCTGTACAAAATGTTCGACAAAATATTATTCAGTAAAATACGCGCCAATTTTGGCAACAACCTGAAGTTTTTCATTGGAGGCGGTGCATTACTCGATATTGAGCTACAGCGTTTTTTTGCGGCCATTGGCATTCCGGTAATGCAAGGTTACGGTCTAAGCGAAGCATCGCCGGTTATTTCTTCCAATGCTTTGCATGCCTACAAATTTGGCTCATCGGGCAGATTGGTGAAATACATGGACCTTAAAATTTGCGACGAAGACGGCAAAGAGCTGCCCAAAGGCGAAAAAGGCGAAATTGTAATCAAAGGCGGCAATGTAATGAAAGGTTACTGGGAAAACCCAAAAGCCACAGCCGAAACCATTAAGGACGGCTGGCTTTTCACAGGCGACATGGGCTACATGGACGACGACGATTTCCTCATTGTACTTGGCCGCTTCAAAAGCCTGCTCATTTCGGGCGACGGAGAAAAATACAGCCCCGAAGGCATTGAAGAAGCGCTGGTTGACCAATCGCCATACATTGACCAATGCATGCTGTACAACAATCAGAACCCTTTCACCTCGGCCATGATTGTGCCCAACATACAGGCCATTAACCGGTATTTGGAACGCAACAACATAAAACCCGACACTGAAGAAGGCAAGCGTGCTACTGCTGACCTTATTCAAACCGAAATAAACGAATACCGCAAAGGTGGCAAATACGAAGGCGTGTTTACTGAACGTTGGCTACCGACTACGTTTGTAATACTGCCTGAATCGTTCAATGAACAAAACAAACTGCTCAATTCAACATTGAAAATTGTAAGGGGGAAAATAACCGATTATTTTGCAAAGCAGTTGCAATTTCTGTACACTCCTGAGGCCAAAAACATTTATAACGAAATGAATATGAAAGCAATTGAGAAATGGAATGCAAGTTAAAGTGATTATATTCTTATTCCACGTATAGTACAATATCAACTTTGCCTACAACATTGCCTTCGAAATCGCGTGCAGAAACAATGTAGCGCTTATTTTCAATGTTGTTAACAAATTCCTCTGATTGAAGCAAGAGAAATTCGCCGGCCGAAGCCAGACGGTTTGCGGTCAGTAATATGCGGTCAACACAATATTTCACATCATTTCTGTTGACCTTATGCATATAATGCCGCCCAGCCATTTCGAACAATAGTGAGCAAAGCATCGCAACCGGCAGTGCCGGATACTCATCGAAATGCCCGGCACATTGTTCGGGACGAATAATACCTGTTTTGCCGGTAAGCACATTGTTTGAATAAACGACATCTTTCAAAGGATAGTTATCAGTATAAGGGTTTGCTGCCATATTCATTGCATTTTCAATGTAAAACCGTTTAAAAAGCCTCTTGAACAAATCGTTACGAAAAACCTTATAGGTAATAATTAAACTTGAAACCTCAAGACCATGAGCATTAAAAATCTTAGCTTCAGCCTGTCCGCTTTTTTTCCTCAAATCCAATGAAATAGCTTTAGATTGAACTATAAATTTTTTATTTTTTCTGTCCAAACAACGATGCACTGCTTTAGCTACATTAGAGTTTCCGCCTACTGCTTCAACCGCCAGATAGTAATGTTTTTCGGGGTCGGGATTAATTAATGCTAAAGCGCATGAACCTAAAATTGCCAAATGTCGGCCGGCTTCACCCGACGAGAGAGAAAAACTTTCAGGAAAACCGATATTTTCGATAATAAATGATGCCTGAACAATTTTATGGTCTGAATAAATCAGCTCATTCATTGCAAAGTAAGGTTCAGAAACACATATTTTTTGAAATAAAAAATCTTTTGATAATGCAGTTGCATTATCCAGAGTAAGAGGTAAATCCATAGTATTGAAAGTTAATAAGTTAATAATTATAA
>SKHV01000092.1 GCA_007116765.1 Prolixibacteraceae bacterium
CTTTTTAAATACGACACAAATACACTTAAGCCCATCAAAACAAACATCATTACAGAAATACGTGCAAGGTAATCGCCGTGCTTTGCATAGAAAGTTTTATTGTTGTTTAGTCTAACTGTACCGGAAAGTACAGCCTCTGTCCACCACTTGGAGCGCTTTACAATTTCACCTTTTTGATTAATGAAACAACTAATGCCTGTATTTGCTGCCCGTGCCACATCCCTTCGCAACTCAATGGCACGCAATTGTGAATGAAATAAATGTTGCTTGTAACCCGGAGTATTTTTCCACCATCCATCGTTTGTGGTGATAAGAATGAGATTCGCATCTTTCTCAAGTACAAATTTCGATACATACTGCCCGTAAACCGATTCGTAACAAACAGGTGTGGCAATTATCGCTATCCCATGCTCAAAAACTTCAATTTTATTATCGGTAGCCAATGTTCCTCCTACTCCTCCCAAATCCACAGTTAAGCTATTAAAAAAACTAAACGCCCTTCCAAAGGGCATTTTTTCAACACCTGCTACCAGTTTCGATTTATGATAAAAATCTATAGGGTTGTCGGAAGTAAAAAAAAGAACCGAATTAAATGCATCGTAGTGAAATAAACTGTCGGTATGAAGCCTTGCAGTATAAGGAATATCAGAGTTTGAATAATAGGCTTTTAGTGTATTTGCTCCGGCAATAAAGGCAATTTTACTGTTCTCGTTTATTAAGTCATGAATTAGTTTCACTCCTGAATGTGATTCCACATTATGATGCCAGACATTATGCAACGCAGTTTCGGGACCGGCAATAACCAAAATATCTGTTAAATCAAGTTCTTCTGCAAGATTCAGTAATCTTTCATACTGTAAATTTTCATCCATTGTAGAAAATTTTTCAGTATACGGATCAATATTGGGTTGCAACAACGCAACATTAATATTATCTCCTTTTTCGATATAATTATTAAAAATAAAATAGGATGAAAACAAAGGAAGCAACACAAGAACAGCCAAGCTAATAATTTGAATATATCCGGGCGAATATCCCTTTATCAAGTACCGTTTAAGTATATCCCAAATAAGAATATTGACGAGCAACACCCATAAGGTTCCACCTAAAACTCCTGTGTATTCATACCACTGAATAATTTTAATATTATGACCAATACCCGATCCTACAACAAGCCAAGGCCACGAAATGTCCCACCTAAGCTGAAGAAATTCAAATGAGACCCACGAAAATACCAGAAATACATACGCAAATTTTTCACCTTTATAGCGGTAAGCCTGATGAACCAAAAGCCACACCAGCGACATAGTAAACGCATATAGAATTAATGCGAATATTGCACCTGCTAGCGATACTTTGGTGCCCCACCAAGCAACCGAAAAATGCCATACAAGCGAAGCAATGAAAGCATATAGCCAAAACTGTAAAGCATTGCCGTTATATTTTTGCGATATAACTTTGTAGTTAATATACAAAAGAGGAACAAAAGCAATAAACAAAGTAGCTACACCTACATTGTACCAAGGCAGAGCAGCCAATAATCCCGACAAAACAGCCAGAAGAATTAACTTAAATTGCATTATCCTATATTTATGTTAGGCGACATATCAATGAATGACAATTTTTGCTTTTCTATATAAAACTCAAGTTTACCTAACATTAAAGCGGCCCATCCAACCTGATTAATCACTACCGGTTTGCGCTCAGCATTTAATTCTTCAGCCGGCGAATCGAGAAACACATGAGTATGTCCGCCAATAATTACATCGGTGTAGCGTGTTTTTCTGGCAATTATCTTGTCACTTACTTTCTGGCTGTCGTAACTGAATCCCAAATGTGACAGACAAACAATAAGGTCGCACTTTTCTTTTTGGTGCAAATACTCTTCCATCGCAAGAGCAGTTTCAATGGGGTCGCTATATACCGTGTTTCCATACAATGACTTTCCAACAAGTCCCTGAAGTTCAATACCCAATCCATACACGCCTATACGCACGCCTTTACGTTCAAGAACAATATTCTTTTTAATTAAGCCCTCTACCGGTGTTCCGGTGAAATCGTAGTTCGAAGAAATTAACGGGAAATTAGCATGTTCTAATCCGTTGCGAATATCTTCAAGCCCAAAATCGAATTCATGGTTGCCCACAGCAGCAGCATGGTATCCCATTTCCGACATGAGTTTAAAAACCAACTCACTTTTGAAGAAATTGTAATACGGAGTACCTTGACAAAAATCGCCACAATCGAAAAACAATACATCAGGATCAATTTCACGGGCATGTTTCATGTAAGCCGATATACGGTTCATTCCTCCTCTCCCAGGGAAACGCGGATCGCTCTCAGCAAAAGGCTCAAAATGACAATGCATATCGTTGGTATGAAAAATTGTTATTTTGTCGTAACCATTCACTGCCATAGAAGGCATAGCCCATAAACCAGCTCCTGCAACAAGAGCCCCTTTTATAAATTTTCTTCTATTCAACATAGTAAATCCTCCCATCGTTTACCGAGTGTATTGGCTTATTTTGTTCATGCATATCTCGAAACGTTGCTATTAACACATCCCTGATTAAATAACCGGTATCGATGCGCTGATCGGCCCATGTGAGTACACGCATACCATCGCCGCCATTAGCAATATAATCGCTGGTTACCAACCAATATTTTCGGTTTAAATCAATAATTGAACCTTGTATTTTTATATTACTTGCTTTCCCGTCGAGCATCCCAAATGAAATTCCACTCACTCCTTCCCCACCACGGGTGGTGATATAATTGGCAAGGCTCATAACTTGTTCGCCCGTAAGCTGAAGAAGCACTATTTCATTTTCAAAAGGCATTATCTGATATGCATTCAGCACTTTCACATCGCCCTCGGGCAATGAAGCACGTATGCCGCCATGGTTAAAAAGCGAAATTTCGGGTGAAGCATCGATTGAGTATGTGTTGCAATATTGAACGCCAAAATCAAGTATCATATCGCTTAATAAATTGCTTAACGGGCTTTCGGGTCTGTAACTGACCAGCCCTTCGGTGGAGTATCCAATCACTTCGTTCATTTTTTCCTGTATCTGTATTCGATAAGGAGCCAAGATTTCTTCGTATTTTTCGTCGCTTAATGAGTCAGATACAATACTGATTGACATATTATTGTACTCATAACTTGTCGTTTCGGAAATTGTTCTGCACGAGAAGAATAAAGAAAAAATAATAGCGGCTATTAACAATCGTCTGTTCATTACTTATCAGTTGGTTATGCTAAAAGTGATAATAAAATCGTTTATTTTGTTGCAAAATAATTAAAACTTCGTGAAACGAAAACTGTTCATTATAGAATAGTTATTTTTACAAATTTATATAACAGATTAAGAGCAATATGCATATAAAAGAAAAAATACATTCTGCATCAACCTTAAATTTAGTATTGATGCATATACTGGTTTCATTTAAACACGCACTTCATTTTAACAACATATATGCCAAACTTGTTTTAATCGCTTGCTTGTTATCATTCAACCAAAATATTATTGCACAGGAATATAAAACAATAGAAGCCAAAAATGGCGATGGTATTTACGGTGTGTTACGCGACAATAATATCCCACTATCGAAAATAAACGACTTTTTAAGGCTAAACGAAGATAAACTAAAAGGAAGCCGAGAGTTGCGCATTGGGGAAACTTATAAATTGCCACTTACTGAACTTGATCCTATCGAAACCCCTCAGGCAAAACCAGCTCAAAAAACTGAAGCTGATAATATCACAAGAAGATTTCCGATTTTTGGCTCTCAGTATCAGGACGTAGAAATTGAAAGCAACGAACTTGATGGTGCTGTATTTTATTTAGTTTCAGGGCACGGTGGTCCCGACCCCGGAGCGGTAGGATATTATCAGGGAAAAATGTTATGCGAAGACGAATATGCTTACGACATTACCCTGAGGCTTGCCCGCAATCTGGTAGCCAGAGGAGCTAAAGCATACATGATTATTCGCGATCCAAACGACGGTATACGCGACGATTGGTATCTGCCTCACGACAATGACGAAGTATGCTGGCCCAATTTAAGAATACCAGCAAATCATAATGCACGCTTACGACAACGAAAAGACGCGGTAAACTCACTTTACATGCAGCACAGAGGTCAATACCAGCGTATGATTGAAATACATATAGACTCAAGAAGCAGCGGCGAAAAAATTGACGTGTTTTTCTATCACGATCGGCGAAGCAACAAGGGAAAAAAACTTGCTACTACGCTTCGCGATGTGTTCGATCAAAAATACAATCAGCATCAACCCGGCAGGGGTTATAATGGAACAGTAAGCGACCGCAACCTCTACATGCTTAAACACACTTATCCTGTAGCTACCTTCATCGAACTTGGAAATATAAATCATGAACGCGATTTGAGGCGTTTTATAATTGTGAGTAACCGACAAGCACTTGCGAACTGGCTTGCCGATGGATTGATAGAAGATTATAAAAATAACCGTTGATGGATGTAGCCGGTCAAAAAATAATTTTATTCGACGACCATTGCATTTTGTGCAATGGCACAGTGCAATGGATCCTGAAATACGATAAAAAGGCGGTTTTTACTTTTTCGTCGCTGCAAAGCAAGCAGGCAAAAAAAATATTAAGCCACTTCAAGCAAAACGAATACACAAATTCGGTTTTACTAATAGATAATGAAAAGCTTTATTCACGCTCAACTGCAGCATTACGCATTGTAAGAGCAATTCCCTATTTTAAAATCTTTTATATCCTGATTATTATTCCCCGTGCGATACGCGATTTGGGGTACAACTGGATTGCCAGAAACAGATACAAGTGGTTTGGGAAAACCGAAAATTGCTTATTGCCGGATGAAAAGTGGAAAAACCGATTTATTTAGCTATACGATTCGAGAGTGAGGTTTCCCTGTTCAAATGCCTTATAAAGCTTTGAAAAATAACCCATAAAGTTTCCAAACTTCCATACTGCCTTTTGAGTGTCTTCTTCAATAGCTTGATTTTTAATTTTTAGCATCAGCAATATATACAGAGTATTTAGTGCCACCTCAATATCATGATGGTTTTGACCCGACTTGCTGCGTACCAATTCCAAATCGGGTTTAATTTCATTGTAAATACGAGTATATTCCATGTCGGCCTGCTCGTTTAATAATGCCAAATGAAAGCGGTTCAAATCGTTAACCAAATTTTCCAAAAACTGAAGGTGGCCTGTTTGAGTTTTCTGCTCTTTTGTCATCATCAAAGTGAGGTTTGAAAACCATGTGGAAATTTGTTCGCGCTTTTCATCGCTAACCTTGTAGTTGTTGATTAAAACATCAGTAATTTTCTCCATATTCACATCCAATGCACGTATAGCATCTTCAATTTGCCACATATAAAGAATGTATTCTGAAATGTTGTTTTTCCTTTTTTCTTCAGCTACAATCATAATTGCTTCATTTTAAATCTTCATCCAGCAGTTTATCCATATCGCGCCGTTGCTTTTTGGTGGGTCTACCGGCTCCACGGTCTCTTTCGGACCAGGACATGTATTTTTGCATTTCAAGAATTTCGAGGTTTTCAGAAGGGGTTATGTCTTTCAGGTAGTCGGGTACCAACTTTGCTCCCATTCTTTTTTCAGTAATGTCGAGCACCTTGAAATGATAGGTAACCGGAGACTTCCGGAGATGTATAATATCGCCTGATTTAATTTCTCTTGAGGGTTTTACCTGAACACCATCGATAGATACCTTTCCTTTACGGCAAGCTTCAGATGCCAAACTGCGGGTTTTATACAACCTCACTGCCCAAAGCCATTTGTCAATTCTTACCGTATTCTTCATACTACTTATTATTAAATTGGTTCATAGTGCGTTCTAAACCTATAGTCACAAATGAATGAATAAGTTGAATAGCTATTTCTATTCTCGCGGGTAATGCTTTTCGTTCTTCATCGTCCCAAAGACCTAATACATAATCAACCTGCTGACCGGGGCCATAATCGTTGCCAATCCCAAAACGTACACGGGCATAAGCATTCGTTCCCAGTATTTCATTAATGTGTTTCAATCCATTATGCCCGGCATCGCCACCTTTCGCCCTTGTTCTGATAGTTCCAAAAGGCAAAGCTACATCGTCTACAAGAACAAGTACATTTTCCAACGGAATTTTCTCCTTTTGCATCCAATAACGAATGGCGTTACCACTAAGGTTCATATAGGTTGAAGGTTTAAGCAAAATTAAGTTGCGCCCTTTGAATTTATACTCAGCAACAGCACCATAACGACGGTTTATATCAAAAACAATATTGGACGCATCGGCAAGAGCGTCCAATATTGAAAAGCCTATATTATGGCGTGTATTTTTGTATTCTTCTCCTATATTTCCTAAACCTACAATTAAATACTTCATTATTCAATATTAGGATTTAAAATACGAAAGAAATTAATATTTCTTCTACTATTTGCTTTCTCCGCTTTCTCCGCTGTCGCCACCGGCTGCAGCAGCCGCACGTGATGCACGTGTTACAAGTACGCGAACAACAGGAACCGATTTAGCATTCAAAATTTTCAAAGTTTCGGTTTCAACATCGCTTACACGATAACTATCGCCAATTCCAAGCTCAGTTACATCAATAGTAATTGTGTCAGGTAAATCTTTAGGTAAGGCTTTAACCCACAAGCGGCGCATTTCAACCTGCATTCTACCACCTTGACGAATACCTTTTGCAAAACCTTTTGTTTTTACAGGAATATTCACTTTCACCGGCTTATCTTCAACTGTTTTCAGAAAATCGATATGCAAGACTTCATCTGTTACTGGGTGAAACTGAATGTCTTGCATAACAGCTTGAAGTTTTTCTTTTCCTAGGTCGATATTCACTAAAAATACCTCGGGAGTATAAATCAATTTGCGCAAGTCAGATACATCAGCACAAAAGTGAACTACTTTTTCACCACCGTAAAGTACACATGGCACTTTGTCTTCACTTCTGAGTCTTTTTGAATCTTTCTTACCCAACGATTCTCTAACTGTTCCTTTTAATTCGTATGTTTTCATAATGTGTTGTAATGTGGTACTCAGCCCTTCCCAATTTCATATGGAACAAACCGCATACACAGTTTATAAATAATTGTTTTTAAAGCGGTGCAAATATATAAC
>SKHV01000398.1 GCA_007116765.1 Prolixibacteraceae bacterium
CTTAACTAACTGTTTCATTTGATGTGTCATCCTGAGCTTGCCGAAGGATCCCTCCTAACGTCGGGATGACACTAATATACTGAGCTTGTTAGCTATATTTTTCACTTTGCCAAAGGCGAAGCTTTTTGCTATTGACTATTGACTACTGACTACTGACTATACAGCACACAGCTCCAACACAGCGTTGGTGCTGCTTACGTAGCGTGCCGTACTGCTTCGCGCAGATCGGTATTCTACCCTATATATTTCAAGCCATCTCTGGCAACAGGGGTGGCTTTTTTTGATTTCACAATTAAAATCCATATCTTTGTTACAGCCGTAACTGTTGCGGTCGTAACATTTGAAAGGCATGAGATTTTACAATCGTATAAAAGAGCTTAACGAATTAAAACGAATTCAGTCTTTATCGTTTAACGACTACTCGCGGCTAACGGTGGTAACCGGTAGGCGCAGAATTGGGAAAACAAGCCTGATTATGGAGTCTGTAGAAGAAACGCCAACTGTTTATTTGTTTGTAGGACGAAAAAATGAAGCTACACTTTGCACTGAATTTGCTCAAGAAATAACTCGATCTATAAATGCTTTTGTTCCCGAAGGTATCATATCTTTCCACTCCTTGTTTCAGCACCTGATGGAAATAGCCTCAACCCGGGTTTTTAACCTTGTAATTGATGAGTTTCAGGAATTCTACAACATCAATCCTTCGGTATTTAGCGATATGCAAAATATTTGGGATCAATACCGGAAGAAAACACACATGAACCTTATAGTGAGTGGTTCGGTTTATTCGTTAATGCTAAAGATTTTTCAGAATACCAAGGAGCCACTTTTTGGACGTGCCGACAACATCATAAAACTTTCATCGTTCGATATTGCCACATTAAAGGAAATAATACATGACCATTATCCGGCATATACCAACGACGATTTGCTAGCGCTCTATTCTTTTACCGGTGGCATTCCCAAATATGTAGAACTTTTTTGCGACAACAGGGTTTTGGAGGTAAACAGCATGATTGAATTCATGGTGCGGGATAATTCACCATTTGCCGATGAAGGCAAAAACCTTTTAATTGAAGAACTTGGTAAAAACTATGCAACTTACTTTTCAATAATAGGTTCTATTTCGGGTGGACAGAATACCCAACCTGAAATTGAAGCTGCCTTAGGGAACAAACATGTTGGTGGCCAGCTAAAACGCCTAATCGAAGATTATGGGCTCATTTCGCGTGAGAGGCCTTTGCTATCGAAAGAGCGTACACAAACGGTCCGATACGAAGTGCATGACTGTTTCCTCCGTTTTTGGTTCAATTATTTCTATAGGCACCGCTCATACATTGAGATAAAAAACTTTGATGCATTACAGCAAATCATTAAAAATGATTACCCAACTTATTCGGGGATAATGCTTGAGCGGTATTTTAAGCAAAAGTTTGCCGAGAGTTTTCATTACAGAATGATCGGTTCGTGGTGGGAGCATAAAAAAAATCAGTATGAGATTGATATTGTTGCACTTAAAAGCACCAAAAAAGAAGCTGTTGTGGCTGAAGTTAAAAGACAAAAAAAGAATTTAAAACCGGATGCATTTGCAATAAAAGTAGAACACCTAAAAAAGAAAGTTCTTCCTAAATACAACATTGAAACATTGTTTTTGTCGTTGGAGGATATGTAGTATAAAAATGCAGAGAGCAGAATGATGAAACTATTCTAATCTTGTATAAAATGCTGTTTTTTATAATCTCAAGTGTTTTCATTTTAATGATTCTTTTTGTAAAAATTGTAAACTTTATCTGTTTTGCCAAATAATTAAAGACAACAGGGATATCTGATTTTCAACTGACTTATTTGTTGCATAAGAATTTTATGTATATTTGCATAATATTCTTAGGTATATGGGAGCAAATAATCTTTACAAAGGCAGTCTGACCACCATCGTTTTGAAACTTTTGGAAGAAAAAGGCCGCATGTACGGCTACCAAATAACGCAGGAAGTGAAAGCCATTTCGGCAGGCGGTGTAGTGATTACCGAGGGTGCACTTTACCCTATGCTGCACAAGCTGGAAGGGCAAGGACTGCTTACAGTGGAAACCGAGATGGTTGGAAACCGCATGCGCAAATATTACTCCATTACCCGCAATGGCAAAAAGGAAGTAGTTGACCGCATGGCCGAACTCGAAGCCTTTATTCGCCAAATGCAAACTTTGTTAAACCCCCGAATTGAACTGGCATGACTAAACGAACCCTTACCTTAAAACAAATTGAGCAGCTGCATGAGTTTTGCACAAAACATTATGTGCCTTATTACGATTTGCAGGTCGAGTTGGTCGACCACATGGCTTCGGCTATCGAAAGTCGTTGGGAGAAAGAACCGGAAACAACCTTTGATCAAGCGCTGAATAAAGTTTACAGTGATTTTGGTAAAATAGGCTTTAGCAAAGTACGCATGGAGAAGGAAGCGCATTTGATGAAGAAATACCAACGCATGATTTGGCAATATGTTGGACAGTTTTATAAGCTCCCAAAGATTATCCTAACAATTGTTCTGTCTTTCTTGATCTTTATCCTGTTCCGTTCTACCGAAAAAGATTCATTATTAGTGTTTATCTTTATCGCTTCTGTAATTGTTTTCGAGTTGATTTTTTATATATACATCTACCCAAAATACTATAGCATCAGAAAATTAACAAAAAAGAAATTCATAATGGCCAACATTTTTAGGAATGTTCAAGGGGGATTTATTATAATGCCTGTTGTGATTTTCAATCTTTTTGGTTTTCTTGGAGACAATAGCTCTTTAAGCTTTCCTGTTTGGCTTGAACTGCTTGCATCGATATTGTTAGTGTTATTTTCGATTTTAATTATATCCTTTTCATTTTATATTCCAAAAAAAATACGCGAGCACTTCAAAGAGCAATTCCCTCAATTTGTAAATACCTAAAACATGGAATCCAAAACCCTTACCTCGGAACAAATTGAACAGCTGCATAAGTTTTGCGCGTTTCACGATGTGAAATACTACGATGTACAGATTGAACTGGTTGACCACCTTGCCACGGCCATCGAAAAACTTTGGGAAACGGAGCATGAGTTGTCTTTTGATGAAGCCCTATTCCGTGTGGCCGAAAAATTTGGTGTTGACCCTTTTCGTTTTTCTGCCCCCGATTCGCTGCTCCCTTTCCCTATTGGTAAAGAAAATGCGAATGCAGGTTTCGATGCCATTACTGAGGCCAGAACAAAAGCACTTGGTCGCAGGTACGACCGTTTGCAGATTCGTTACTTTTTTGAATTTTTCAAACTGCCTAAAATTGTCCTAACCATTAGCTCTATCCTTGTGATATTTATATTATTCCGAAGTACAAACAATAAAATATTGACAGCCGGAATTGTTCAAGGGATATTCTTATGTGCTTTTTTATCCTATTGGTTTTTCGTTTACCGAAAAGAAATCAAGCTGAAAATTGTCCCTGAAAAATCGTTTTTGCTTTACGACTATTTGCGCACATGGAAAAATACCCCGTTGATTTTCGCCATACTTTCTCCCGCAATAATTAACGCGATTACGAAACTTTTTGAAATTCAGGATAAATATTCATTCTTCAACTTTATAAGCGCCGAATTCCTTGCAGCCATTATTATTACCCTGTTTGCGATTTTGGCCATTGTAACCGGCATTTACCTACCAAAGCGTATCAAAGAAGATATTCAAAAGGAATTCCCGCAGTTTTGCAATTAGCAAGTATAATTTTTTTAGAGTGTTAATGCCTTTGGAAATAGAATGTTGTTTTCGAGGTGAACATGTGTATGCAGGTCGTCTTCAAATTCATCGAGCATTTTAAAAGCTACATGATAAGTAGAGCATCCATCGGACGGAACGATGTACCCTTTGGTTAATTCGTTAATCTTGTCTATGGCTCCACCGGCAAATTCATGTTCATCGTTCATGCGTGCTATTTCAAACTGAATTATACTTTTGGCTTCCGGATTATTGCCCTTCATTACCTCTTTAATTGCAGGGAAAAGCACTTCTTCTTCCTTTTTAAGGTGCTGAAGCAACTCGCGGTTAATTTCGCTAAAAAGCGCGGCAACTTCTTTAAGTTCAATGTGATTTTCGCCATGGACTTCGGCTATTTTTTGCGTGTAGAAAACCAGTTCGGGCAGGGTTTTCAATACATATTTATGGTGGGTATTCATTATATAGTCAGCCAAAAAATCTAACGACCAGTTTTTGAAATCGAGATTACTGCCCGGAGAGCTTTTTTCAAGCTCAATAATTTCATGGGAAATAGTTTCAATATTTACATTCTTTTCACTGCATGCAAGCTCCAGCGATTTGTTGCCCCCACAGCAAAAGTCAATGCCTGCATTTTTAAAAATGGCAGCTGCCCTAAAATCGTCGGTAACAATTTGTCCAATTGATTTCTTATTTATTGTTTCTGTTTTCATAATTATTCAATTTAAGATATACAGATGCAAATATATGTATAAATTACAAAAGGACAAAAAGGTCTTCTTGTAATTTTAATAGATTTTTTTATATTTGCTCTAAAATGCAGAACCATTAACAAGCAATGAAAATATAACCATGTTCAACAAAGAAACAGAATACGCATTGCGAAGCCTGGTATACATACAATACCGGAACAACCGGGATAACATGCCGGGCATCGAAGAAATCTCGACCGAGATAGAAGCACCTCAGTCTTTCATCGCGAAAATTCTTCAACGTATGGTGCGTTTGGGCTTTATTGGCTCGGTAAAAGGCAAAGGTGGTGGTTATTATTTCGATGCGAACAACGCTGAACTGAGCCTGAAAGAATTGATACTGGCTACCGAAGGAGGCAATATTTTGAATGGTTGCGGTTTTGGATTGAAGCATTGCAATTCTGAAAACCCGTGTCCGCTTCACGAACAATATGGGCCAATACGCGATACCATTAACAAACTGGTGAGCGAAGAAACCATTCAAAGCCTGGCTCGAAAAGAAAATGCGGCTTTTAGAGTAAAAAATATTGGAACATAGAATATAAAAAACCATGCAATACAACAACGACACTGTAAGAAGACAAGACCATTTGCTTGACGAACTTTCAGCTAAACAATTGCTCGAACAAGGAGAATACGGCGTACTTTCAATGGTAAGTGAAAATAATACAGCATATGGCATTCCTATGAATTTCGTATGGGATGGAAGATATTCAATATATCTTCATTGTGCACTTGAGGGAAAAAAACTCCGGTCAATTGTGCACAATAAGCACGTTTCGTTTTGCATAACAGGTAGCACAAAGGTGGTATCGCATAAATTTACATGTACATACGAAAGCATTGTGCTGCAATGCATAGCCCATATTCAACTTGAAAATGAAGAAAGGATTAAAGCCTTAGAGCTGTTTCTCCACAAATATTCACCTCAGGAAAAGAAAACCGGAATGAAACTTATTAAAGAAACATATATCCGCACAGAAATTATTCGTTTGGAGATATCTGAGTGGAGCGGTAAAACGAAAGCTTAAAAACTAAAAGTCAAATTTATGCCATAAACCGCACTATTATTATCGCTACTACTCATAAAAGTTAACTCAGGATTAAGCGACAAAGACATGTTACTGTGCTGATAAGCAAGATTTTTAATTTTTGCTATTCTAACAACATCGAAAATACTCCATATAAAAAGAACGCTTGAAGAGATCACCCCGGCAAACAATAATTCGCGTGAACCAGCCGGACTTTTACCGGTTTCATAATCAAAAGCAAGCGTGTTCACTAAAGCGTACAAGCTAACTCCGGTTATCACAATGGTACTTCCAAATACAACAGCTCCCCTTAAAGGTTCATCTACATAAAAGTATCCAGCAGAAGGAAAAGCATAATTTAAAACCCCCGCAATTAATGGAGAATAATACTGTTTGCCCACTATTGCACGGTAACTTCTTGTTGAAAAATCATGCTTAACGTCCCGATATTTTATTTCCTGTGCGTTAGTATTAATCGAAATCAACACAAACAAACAAAACAAAAACAAAATTATATTATTCAGTTTTCTCATAAATTGAGGTGTTTTGAACTATAAGGACATACTAGAATAGCACTTAAAATATATTTAAAAAAATACATGATCGAGTAGAGCAAGTGTTTTTAATATGAATAGAGAAAAAACAAAATAAAGATAT
Organism: Prolixibacteraceae bacterium; assembly: GCA_007116765.1. Lineage (GTDB taxonomy): Bacteria > Bacteroidota > Bacteroidia > Bacteroidales > Prolixibacteraceae > Roseimarinus. The sequence continues at coordinate 6,171 of SKHV01000398.1, forward strand.
TAAAAATCGCAACATACATGTTCATTTTACAAAAAACATCAAAAAAACAAAGGGCTACCTCAGTGAGGCCGCCCTTTGTTTTGAGAGTATAAAATAGGTTACTTGATACCTTTGTGATAATCTTGTAAAGATTTCACCTGATAATTGCCGTTTAAGCGCTCTTTAATGCCCTGTGTTGCAGCGGCAGCGGCAGCAGTTGTGGTAATGTACAAGATGTTGTGCTTTATGGCTGCCTTACGAATGTACGAATCGTCGTATTCACTTTGCTTGCCTGCCGGGGTATTAATAACCAAATTGATTTTGCCATTTTTAATTGCATCAACAATATTTGGCCTGCCCTGATGTACTTTTTTAATTACTTCCGATTCTATTCCATGCTGAGCAAGGAACTCGGCAGTACCACCTGTTGCCATAATACTAAAGCCCATGTCGTGGAAGTTTTTAACTGTATCCACAATTTTATCTTTATCGCGATCGGCAATGGTGATAAGTACCGTTCCTTTGGTTGGCAGCGGTGATTTTGTAGCTTCCTGCGATTTGAAAAATGCCATCCCAAACGAAGAGGCCATTCCGAGCACCTCGCCGGTTGAACGCATTTCGGGTCCCAACACGGGGTCAACATCGGGGAACATATTGAAGGGGAATACCGCTTCTTTCACACCAAAATGAGGTATTTCCTTCTTCTTTAGGTCGAATTCGGCCAGTTTTTTGCCCAACATAATTTGAGTGGCAATTTTAGCCATGGGTATGTTGCATATTTTCGATACCAAAGGCACCGTGCGCGAAGCACGCGGGTTGGCTTCCAAAATGTAAACCACACCTTTGTATATCGCATACTGTATGTTCATTAAACCTACCACTTTCATTTCAATGGCAATGCGGCGGGTGTAATCTTC
>SKHV01000255.1 GCA_007116765.1 Prolixibacteraceae bacterium
ACCTGTAGTATTTTCACCATGGCAAGATTCACCCAGGCAATTACCACGGTATTCATTATTACCCCAATATATACTGCCCTGAACCCACGTAAGAAACGTGCAGCCTTACCCGAATATCGAATACTCACAAATTCAGCATCGGTTAGAATATTGGCACGACGCCAAAGCCTGGCAAAGAAAAACACGGTGAGCATACCTCCAAACAACATGTTCCACCACAACCAGTTTCCGGCAATCCCGTTTTGAGCAACCAACTCGGTTACTGCCAGCGGTGTATCGGCAGCAAAAGTGGTTGCCACCATGCTGGTGCCGGCAATGTACCACGGCAGCTTGCGCCCACTCAGAAAAAAGTCACCAGTGCTACGTCCAGCCCTACGCGACATGTAAATACCAATACCCATGCTTACTACCAGGTACGAAAATATTATCAGCCAGTCAATTAGATTCAAATACATATGTATGCTTTTCCTGAAAAGTTCAATTCGAAATATAATTATTTTTTATGAAGCAGTGAAGGAAAAGATTTATTATTAGTCTCCCATCTCTTGTCTGAAATCGGGAAAACCGTTCTCGTCCCAGTGTAAAACCCTGACCCGTGTATGGCGGTTTGGGTCGCCAAGTGAATGGCCTTCAATATCCTTATAATCACGCGCATGATAAACCACGAGATCAGTCTTACCATCTTCGGCAACTGTAAAGCTGTTGTGACCCGGGCCGAAGCGATTTACTTCAGCATTAGTATAAAAAACCGGCTCTGGTAGTTTATTCCACGATTCGGCTTCAAGCAAATCGTCATCTTCATTGATCCAGAGCAAGCCCATAGCATAAGTATGGTCGGTTGCACTAGCCGAAAAAGTGATGAATATTTTTCCATTTCGTTTAAGTACTGCTGCACCTTCGTTTACATTATACGTATGCCGCTCCCACTCGTATTCGGGTTCAGTAATTACTACCTGCGGTCCATATAAAGTGAGTGGGTTTTTCATTTTTGAAATAATCAAACCTGAATTAATTTCGGAACCGGTTCTTTCGGCCCACACATAATAGTGTTCGCCTTTATGCTCAAATACCGTTGCATCGAGCGCAAAAGCATCTCTTTCGGTATGTATTTGTCCCTCCTCAACCCATGTGCCTTGTGTAGGGTCTTCTGAAGTGTTTGAAAGTGCAAACATTCGAATTTTCCATTGGTCTTCGGAATGACCTGCCGCGAAATAAATATACCATATACCGTCAATGCGATGCAGCTCGGGAGCCCAAATATGATTGGTCATTGGTCCGCTCTCGTGTTGGTGCCATACTTCAATCGGTTCAGCAGAGGCCAAATCGTTAATGGTTTCGGCTTTACGCAATTCTATACGGTCGAATGTTGGCACTGTGGCAATAAAATAATAAGCACCACATTCAGCCTTATGTATCCACGGATCGGCACGCTGCGTGACTAAAGGGTTATTATAGCTGATCTCTTTTGCTGTACAAGCTCCAAGTAATGATACTGCCGCCAGTAACATTGCAGTCAATAATTGTCTTACTGTTTTATTCATTTCTCATTTTTTTAAATTATCTATACCTCTTATTATGTGTTGATTTACGGATATATTCGATACATAGGGCGTTAAATCTGATTCAACAAAAATAAGCGGACATAATTAAGCAAAGGTTCAAAATATGATAAAGATTTATGAAAATTAGATATTTTATATGCTCTAAAAAATATTTCCATACCAATTAAATACTCGACTGCCCTACAAGAATAAAAAATCTCTTGTGATAATTAGGTTTAAATAAAATTAGAAACGAAATTTGAAAATCATAAACATGTAAAAATTAAAAACTGCAGGAAAATGATAAAGCTGATTACACCTTCAAAAACTCTTATTGGAATGATACATGTGGCCGCATTGCCCGGCACACCAAATAGTTCGCTTAGCATGAGCAATATTATTGAACAAGCTCTGGAAGAAAGTCAAGTTTATCTCGATGCCGGTTTTGATGCCTTGATGATTGAAAACATGCACGACATCCCCTACCTCAACACCTGCATAGGAGCTGAAATTGTAGCTTCGATGACTGCAATAGCTTGCGAACTCAGAAAGGTTTGCAGTAAACCTATAGGAATTCAAATACTTGCTGCGGCCAACCAACAGGCTTTGGCAGTTGCAAATGCAGCCGGTCTTGATTTTATTAGAGCCGAAGGTTTTGTGTATGGCCACCTTGCCGACGAGGGTTACATTGAAAGCTGTGCCGGAGAGCTACTACGCTACCGCAAAGCCATCGGAGCCGAACCTGTTGCGATATTCACCGATATAAAAAAGAAACACAGCTCGCATGCTCTTACCTCCGACGTATCGCTGGCCGAAACTGTAAAAACTGCTGAATTCTTTATGAGCGATGGAATTATTATCACAGGCACCTCAACTGGCAGTGCGGCTCAGATAAGCGAAGTACAAACAGCCCGCCTATCGACCAAGCTCCCTGTAATTGTGGGTTCGGGAATAAATGCTCAAAACTTGCATTTATACTGGCCTCATTCCGATGCCTTCATTATTGGATCATCGGTAAAAACAAATGGCGACTGGAAAAACAGTGTTGAAAAGAAACTTGCCATGGAAGTAATGAGCCAAGCCAAGCATTTGAGAAACAACACTTAGGTATTTGATAATGCGATAATAAAAACAATCAAAATTCTACTGAAACGGAAAAGGAAGAACCTTATTATATCGAATAAATCGGCAACTTTGAAAACATGCACCTGTTTAACCGCATGAGCGAAAACTAAACATTACAGGACGCAAACAATCATAAAAACTAAATATGATGAACGATACAGCAAACGAGACTATTCTCAACATAATTAATTCTCAGAAAGAATTTTATGCCACAGGACAAACCCGAAGTGCAGCATTCAGGATTGAAAACCTGAAAAAATTTAAAAAGGCCATAAAACAATACGAAGAGCGAATAAGCGATGCACTTAATACCGATTTACACAAATCGGACAAGGAGGCATACCTTACCGAAATAAGCATTGTAAATCAAGAAATTGATCTACATATCAAGAAAATTCGTCGCTGGATGAAATCAAAATGGGTATCTACACCTTTGCATTTATTGCCTTCGAAAAGTCGCATATACTACGAGCCACTTGGGGTTTCGTTAATCATTGCACCCTGGAATTATCCTTTTCAGCTACTCATGAACCCCCTTGTGGGAGTAATATCGGCCGGTTGCTGTGCAGTTTTAAAACCCTCGCCTTATACTCCAACTGTAGCTTCAGTAATGGAAAATCTCATAAAAGAAACATTTCCTGAAAATTACATTAGCATAGCACAGGGTGGTCGAAAGGTGAATACTTTTTTACTGGATCAACACTTCGATGTAATTTTCTACACCGGCAGTCCGGCAGTTGGCAAGATAGTAATGAAAGCCGCCTCGGAACACCTTACTCCGGTAATACTTGAACTAGGAGGGAAAAGCCCCTGCATTGTAGATAAAGAGGCCAATATTGATAGGGCTGCCAAGCGCATAGCCTGGGGAAAAACCATTAACGCCGGGCAAACCTGCATAGCTCCCGATTATGTTTTTGCACACAACGATATTAAAAACAAATTGATTGAACGCCTGACCTTTCATCTTCGCAATTTTTACGGCGAAAACATAAAAGAAAGCAAGTACTACCCACGCATAGTAAACGATAAAGCTATGGAAAGGCTTGAAAAATTAATGAAACACGGCGATATTATGTTTGGAGGCGATTTCGATGCTACTGAACGATTTATTGCCCCTACCATAATCGACAATGTGAAACCGGAATACCCGGTTATGCAAGAAGAAATATTCGGACCAATTTTACCGATAATGACTTATGAAAACATTAACGAGGCAATTCAATATATTAATGAAAATGAAAAGCCTTTGGCTTTCTACTATTTTGGGAAAAACCGAAAAGCCAAAGAAGTATTGGCAAAAACTACTTCGGGCGGGGGCTGCATAAACGATACACTGATGCACATAACCAACCACAAACTTCCTTTTGGAGGTGTGGGAAACAGCGGAATGGGCAAATATCACGGCTACCAGAGTTTTTTGGCTTTCAGCAATCAAAGGGCAATAGTTTCTACTCCTACTTTTATCGATATGCCGTTCAAATATGTGCCGTTCAAATTTTTCAACTCAATAAGAAAAATAATCTGATTTTGAGTATCAGTAAAGCAACTATCGTATTTCAATAAAAAAGCCATTCAAAAATGTGAAGTATCTTTCTGAATGGCTTTTATTATTTTATGTAAACTGAAACCAAAAACAATTTCAATTGAAGAATCTATTCACTCAAAGTAGAATCGTCATCTTCCTCGTAACTATCAATATCTTCAAGCTCTTCACTTTCATCTGATTCGCTTATTTCGTCCGTATCACTTTCGGCAACTAATGGTTTTCTTTCCACTATTTTATCCTGAAGTTCTTCATCATTATCGTAAGGAAAAACCTCTACAATTGTGCTTAGTTGCATCGAAGTAGCCACATAGGGTACCAGCATGTAAGCCATGCCGTCCTCTAATCTTTTAAGTGCCTGATTGATATCGTCGGCCATAATCAGAATATACTGATTCACTTTTTTCTCTTTTCCTGCTTCTTCATCGACAGTAACAAGGCTAATTTTAGCTTTATACCACCACTCGCCGGTTTCGCCCGGTATTACCTCTGTGATGTTCGATTTTTTAATGTTCATTACCTGAAACTCGGCACTCGTAATTTCCTGCATTTTTTGAAAAATACGTGCTTCAGCATCGGTAAACGAAATTGCATCGAGCAAGTAATTATCGTTTACCTTACGTTCGTATCCGCCTTGATCTATTTTAAGGTATTTCACCTTACACTCGTACCATGTTTGCATATTGTTTGTTTAAATTTAAGGGCAAAAATAAATTAATCGACGGGTATTTCAGAATGAATTTCTGACTACTTATCAACAATCACACATGCAAATCAGAGATATAGAAAAGAATATCAAGTAATATTTTTCGCTGTTAATAAAGTTCATTCATATTCACAGGAATGGTAAACATCATTGTAGTTCCTTTGTCAGGGGTACTTTCAGCTTCCACTTTACCACCCATTATTTCAACAATCGACTTACTGATACTCAAACCTAAGCCAAGACCCCGGTTTGCGTTAGTGTTTTCTTCGTTGTCCTGTCTGAACGGGTCAAAAAGATAAGGCATAAATTCCTTTGATATTCCTTTGCCGGTATCTTTAATCCCTATAGCCAGAAATTTCTTTTCGGTATGAACTTGCGTTAACTCAGGAAAAAAGGGTTTGCTTGTTGTTGCGTAAGCGCAGCTTATTGTAACACTGCCCGAGAGAGTGTACTTTGCCGCATTACTAATAATGTGTTTCAACACCTGAAATAACTTATCCCTGTCGGCTTTGATAAGAATCTTATCATTCTCGGGTTGAATATTTATTATGAGTTGAAGATTCTTGCTTTCAAGTTGACTTTTTACAACATTCTCTCCAAGAGCCTGTTTTAAAACGTCATTGAAATCAAATTCAGAAACATCAATCTCAGCTTTATGTGATTTCAATAATGAAAAATCGAACATATCGCTTATGATACTGTTCAAGTCGAGTGCACTATCAGAAATAATTCTAACAAAATTCTTGTGTTCGTCATCGGGCATAGTCTCAAGCAGCACATCAGAGAAACCTATAATGCTATTTAGTGGTGTGCGCATTTCGTGCGAAACATTTTCGAGAAAAACCGACTTGAGCCTGTTCGATTCGTTGGATTTGTCGATAGCAAAACGCAGTTCATTCTCAAGGTTACGATGAATTAACACCGAGCGATAAAGAATGAGGATAATGAGCAGCAGATTTAGAATTATGGCACCACTTATCAGCAAAATGCGCTTGTTCTTTTCCCAAAAGCTTTCGGGTTTATTCAGCAAAACCACATCATCAGGTAATTTACTTAACGAAATTTCTTGCTTCTTCAATAAGTTATAATCGAAAACGGCCGTTGCCTCGGGTACATAAATTTTCTTTAACGGAATTTCGGGTCGATACAATAAATCAGCTGCAATTTGTGCTGCAATTTGTCCATTAAGCACTCCATCCATAGTTACTCCACCAATAAAATTTTCTAAACTTTCAACAAAATAACCTGAAAACAAGGGTGCACTAGTACTTTTACTAATTATTTCAGCTACATCAAATTCATTCACAGGGTTGCCGTTACAATCGGAACTCACCACAGCCACATATACTACTGAAGGATAAGCGACACCGGAAAAAAAATCAGGCAAAGAATCTAAATTGATACAATCATAAATAGTAAGTTCAACATCGGGATAATGCGTACAGAACATTTCCTGAAGATCGTCGATATAAATTTGGCCGGTCGTCAATGCATCGGTCACATACACAAACTCTTGCAGTTCGGGAAAAAATTCCATTATCAGTTCAATTGATTCGTGATAGGTCAACACTTCGTGTACCAGCCACAAGCCTACAATATGCTCGTAATCATATGGGTTTCCTATCCCACAGCTCACATGAGGAATATTGTTGAATAACTCAGACTGGCTATTTTTTAACACAAAATCGAGAGCATCGTTGTCGGAAGTAATTATTAAATCAAATTTTTCGCCATGAAATTTATTATGAAAATGATTATAAAAGAAGTCATTATCAAATTCATTTGAGAAACGTTTAGTGTCAAGGTATTCTACATAAGTAAGCACATCATTGTACTCGCCAAGTATTTCCAAAATTCCCCGGGTAATATCGTCAGTCCACTTATAACCTACATGGTATGAATTCACGACAAGCACTTTCTTCATTCCAATTTCGGCTAAAGCATAATTCCCTGCAAGAATAGAAAATGCAAACACAATCCCCCATATAGTTATAAACCTTTTCACCCTCAAATGTGTTACCTTTCGAAAACACAAAATATGATTTTTTTACACATAAACACTTAATTTTAGGTATTTTCTTTAGAGTATGTTATGCAACACATTTCATAACATGCACCAGAATTCACATCATATATTTCCGTAGATAA
>SKHV01000145.1 GCA_007116765.1 Prolixibacteraceae bacterium
GGGTTAAGTACGTCCGACATGTCGAAAAACATGCTGTCAACAAGGAAAGACATCCCATGTCCATCGGGTATTTCAAACCTGTCCATGGTGCCGCCTAAAATCAGGTCGGTCCAGCTGGTTCCTTGCGCACTTACAGTGCTTGTTACGCGTTCTCCGTTGTCGGGTACGGGCAGCATCCAGTCGCGGGTAAACAGGGTGTTGATCTGAATACCGTATTCTTTAAATCCGTCTTCGTCGAATTCAATATAACAGCCCAGGTTGTTTTCGTCGGGTTTTTTAAATACAAATTCGATTTTTTGGTTGATGTTGCTTGTTGAAATATCTTCAACCAGCTCAATGCGTCCCGGTGGCGATTCAAATTCGTTTGGATGGAAGCGAACTTCTTTAATGCGGAAACCAATACGCTCAGTTACCATATTGGGAGGGAGTGCCAGTGCAGTTATGGCATTGAATTTCGATTGGTCGGGAAGGAAGGCCATTTCGGTAAGTGCAAACTCCGTTCCATCGGGGAAAATCATTCCCAATGGCATTTTAATGGGTTCGGTAACTTCGGTTGGGTTATTGAAAAATATAGTTTGTTCCGTGTTGTTTTCAACAAAAGTAGCAATATCGACCACCGTGTTGTGCGTGGTTGGTGTTGGCGATGCTACCTGGAGCGCCCATGCAAGTGGATAAATGGGTGCATTCTCGTGTATTTCAGCCAAAACTATTCCACTTAACAAATGCTTGTTGGTGTCAACTGTAATGGTATCGAATTTTACATCGATGTGGGCATTGAGCCATCCAACATACACAGAGCCTTTTCCGGTGTATTTGTCGTTTACAAGGTTTACTTCACTTATAATAACATTGAATTCACCATTTTCTCCGGCAAAAATGGTATCGGCAAGGGCCAGTTCGCCTTCTTCAACAGGAGGTGTTTCTTCTTCCTCTTCTTCTTCAAACAGGTTTTGGGGTTTAACACTGAAGGTGCCATAACTTGCAAAACCGTTGTTTTCGGAGTGGTAAGGCTGGTCGTCGAGGGTAACGGCTTTAACCGACCATACATATTCGGTGTGTTCAGTTGGTACATCAAGCTCAAACGGCCACAGCATGCGGTTGTTGCCAATTACTTCTTCTTCAACCAGGGGGTAATTAATCATCAAAGCCTGACTGGCACTTTGGGGCGGATAGAGTTCTGAAACTACAACTACGTATTTCAGTCCCATTTCGGCAGGGGGCGAAGGGGTCATTGGCGACCAAATAAATTCGGTTGCCTGCACGTTGTTGGCATCGAGTTCAATATCGCCAATCGGGTAAATCAGTTCCGGTTGCTGAAAGTTGGTTACCACCATAGGGCGGCAAGCTTCCATGGGCGATGAAATGGTATTGTTGTTCATATCGACCAGCGAAACGCAAAAGGAATAAAGGCCCGCAGGCAACATTCCGGTAAAAGTCACATGATTGACCAGGTTGCCATAAAAATTCAAGGCATTAAAAGGTATAATTTCGTCGGCCAGAAATACTTCGGTGCCAAGGGGCAGTAAACGCGGTGGAATTTGTGCCAGGTTGGTTTCGGCTACCAGTTCATTGTCGATTGACATGCGCATAAGTATTTTGTATTCCATACCTTCAAGCTGCGGGTTCGAATTGGTAATTGTCATTATTGCCAGCTCATCGCGGTTTACCCAATCGTCGAACATGGGGTTTGGGTTGGGGTCAACGCTTAGGGTAATGGCCACCTGTGCCTGTAATCCAAGGGCAAAAATTGTTGCCAAAAGTGTCAGTATGAATATTTGTATTGGTCGTTTCATAACATGCTGTATTTGCTGTTTCATAATAAATTAAAAACGCTGCCCAATCGAAAACTGAAGCCTGTGCTCATTGGTAATGGCATCGGGGCGCGATGATCCGTACCTGTAATTTGACCATATATAGGCCAGTTTCGTAACAAGTTTTGGTGTTATTTTGTATTCTGTACGTAAGTTAAGCCTTAATCTGTTATCGGGGGTATGTTCGTTGCGTGTAATGCCCGAGAATGAAAATTGCACTGCCGGAGTTAATTTTTTGTCGAGCATTCGGTAACGTGCATTAAACCCTATGTTGTAAAGGTTAATTTGAGTGGCAGGGGTTTCGTTTTCGAGGTACAGGCCCATTACGCCCAACATTAATGGAGTGGAGCTGAATACCATGTTGTAATTTAGGTTGTAGCTGTTTGACAGAGTTGTAATTGTTTCATTGTTGAAATAGCTGTATTCGTCGAAAAACTGATACGAAGCACCTGCGTTCACTATATGTTTTATGCTTGTGCTTTCAAATTGTGCAGTTGGGTTTATGGTAAAAGAATTTTGTATCATTTCAACTTTGAGCGTATCGAAAACCACGTTGTTCCTGAACCCGAAGTTTGAATAGCCGGTGTTTAGCGAAAATACATCCGAAAACCTTGTGTGCAGGTTCACATTTGCAATAAATCGGTTGGTCGATTCAAGCGTGGTGTTGCGCAGGTTATTGGTGCGTATTCCTGTAGTCCCGCTAAAAATTACATTGTTGTTGAATAGCTTGAGGTTGGTTTTCAGGTTGTAGTCAATCAGGTCGCGTTCCATAGTTCGGTAGCCCATTGACTGAAAACCCGGGCCAATGTAGCGCACTTCGCCACCAATCAATACCGCACTGGATCGCCATTCGAGGCTTGTGATGTTCGAGAAATCGGCATTAGAAGAACTGTTCAGTGTAATTATGTTGCTGATTTGGTCAATGAAATCGATGTCGAGCGGCAGCTCATCGCTCAATAAGTTACGTGTAAATACCGATCCTGCTGTTTCCGATGTAAAGTATATCGATTCGCCAATTTTAATTTGCAAAAGTGGTGAAAGCGTCAATCCTTGTTTGGGTCTAGGATTAGCTTCATTGTCGGGAATCGAGCTTAAAACATCGCTTAGCCTCACTAATTGTAGCACGAACTTGGTTCCATCTTCTTTGCCTATGCCTATGCGCGATGCCAGTATGCGTTGCTCAAAGGCTCCTGTAATATTGTCGAAAGGTGATGCATTTATGGCAGCCTGCGAACGGCCGTAGTTAAACGAAAAAATGAAAATGCCCGGATTTAAATGAACACCGGCACCAAAAATGGGGATATCGCCGGTAGTAAGGGGCGAATATGAGGGGACCTGAGTGCCTAAAAATGCTTGAGCCCATTTATAACGCGGGTTAATGCTTACGTTGTTACGCGGGTTTTGAACATAGTCGATAAAGCGTTCTTCGGGAAGTGTTGGGAGGATGTACGAAACTTGCCGATTGGTAATATCAATGCCTATTGGCATAGTAAAATGCCTGCCTGCCGACAAAGTGGTGTGGGCAGAAAAACGAATTAAATGTTCGGGATATTTCGGTCTGAAATTTTCGTAATTTTCTTGCGAGTAAGAATAGCCATCGTAAAAAAGACCAATGTTACCGTTAATTTTGAAAGGGTTTGGTGTTTCGGCGGTAAGCGGTGTTGATGTAAAGAGTAATAAAACATATAAAAGAGCAGATAAAAGGATGAACGCATGCCTATTTCGATAAATCGAATTGCTTAGGCCACCTATTAATAATATTTTATTGTTAGTCCTATACATAGTAAACAGTTAATAAAAAGACAAAAAAGTCTTAAAAATTTACTTACTTAACAAATGACATAAGTTCTTTGTTCGCAGTATGGTTTATGTTAAGTGAAAGCATGAGTGAATAATATGAAACAGCCCGATAGCTTTATGCTACCGGGCTGTTTGTATTATCTTAAAAAATTATGGCTGCAATAATTTAAAACCTTATGTTCATTCCTATCATGAAATTTGTGCCGGCTTGTGGGTAGTAGCCGTCCATTTTGTAGCGTTCGGCACCCAGAATATAAGAATACACCCAGGCATTGGTTTCGTACTCGGCATTGAGCAGGTTGTTTACCATTAACTGGAATTCTATTTCTTTAGCAAACGAAGGCACTACTTTGTAGCTTGCCAGAAAGTTGTTCACCCAATATGCATCCAGTTTACGATCAGGGCTTGCACTGTTGTCGATATACTGCTCCGAAACATACTGGGTAATGAGGCTAAGCGATAAGTTCTCAACCGGGATAAAGCTAAATCGGTTATTGGCAATCAGGGCAGGGGAGAAGGCAATGTTGGTGGTGCCAATTTCGAATGCTTGCTGCCCGCCGTTGTCCCAATCGTCAACATATTCGGTAAAGTTCATAATACGGTTTTGGCTCAATGTGGCGTTGGCATCCCAGCTTATGCTTTTGCTGATTTTTGCACCGGCAATCAGTTCAATTCCCCTGCGGTAGCTGTCTTTTACGTTCGACATAATGGGAGCGCCCACGTCGTTAATTTGGCCGGTAAGTATCAGCTGGTTGTCGTAAAGCATGTAATATCCGTTAATGCTTAGCGTGTAGTTTTCGGCTGTATAGGTATATCCTGCTTCAAAATCGTTGAGGCTTTCGGCAACAGGCTGCGGTCCATCGGGGTTGGCATCGGTGTAGTTGCCACGGTTGGGTTCGCGGTTGGCTACAGCCCACGAGAACCATGCTTTTTGTTGTTGCGATGGTTGGTAAAATACACCCAATTTAGGGTTAATAAAATCGAAACGATGTTCCTGAGTAATGTCACGTAAATCGTCATCAATGCCATCGATGCTGAAATCGATGCCCCTGTATTGCACATCGGCATAGAGGTTGATGGCCGGACTTATGCGATAGTTGTATTTCAGGTATGCGTTCATGTCGGTTTTTTCGCCCAGGTTGCGGTACCATTCGTGCCCTTTGTCGATGGCGCCGTAGTAACCGGCCCATATTAAATTGCCGTAGTGATGTCCAATATAGTGGTTCCAGCCCCCTCCAAGGGTAATGTCAGAATTGCCATTTTCATAAATAGCCGAAAAAACTGCACCATAAAAATGGTTGTCGAGCCATTTTTGGCGGATTATATCGGCGCGAGAGATGGTTGTTTCACCAATCTCTATTGGTTCGAGACCATAATTCGACACCCTGTGATTAGGCCTGAATTGTTCGTAATAACCCCTGCCGCGAGTGTAGTGACCCGCCATGTTGATGCTTAGCTCGGGAGTATACCTGTGCGACACAAGTAACTGGTAGTGATCCTGCTGGTAGTTGTCGGTTTCGTTCTCGTAAGTATAAATGTTGTAGGTGCGGGGGTTTGCAGCAATCATATCGGCAGTTTGCTGAGGTGAGTACAGCCAATGGTCTTCGTACCGTTGCATGCCCTCAAGGTCGTTGTTCAGACGTACCGAAGGAACTCCGTTCCAAGCCTGAAAAGTTCTTTCATTTCCTGAAAACACATTAATTTTGGCTATTGTGTTGCCCGAATAATAACCGCCCGAAACAAAAAACGATTTTAAATCGGAGAAAGCCCGGTCGATAAAACCATCGGTATTGATTTTCGAGAGCCTTACATCGAAGCTAAAGTGGTCGTTTAATAATCCGGTGCCGGCTTGGACTGTGTTTTTCATGGTGTTAAACGAACCGGCAGCCCCGTTGTATTCGGCATATGCGTCTTCGCGTAAGGTGTTGGTTTGCATGTTGATGGTTGCACCAAAAGCCCCGGCACCGTGGGTCGATGTTCCCACGCCCCGCTGTATTTGCAGGTTTTCGACTGAAGAGCTGAAGTCGGGCATGTTCACCCAAAATACCCCATGCGATTCGGCATCGTTAAGAGGGATTCCGTTTATGGTAACGTTAATGCGATTGGCATCGGTACCCCTTACCCTAAAGTTGGTGTAGCCAATACCTGCACCGGCATCGGAAGTGGTTACCACCGAAGGGGCGGTACTTAAAAGATAAGGGATATCTTGCCCCAAATTTCGCGAAGCAATTTCCTCGCGCGAAATGTTGGTTACGGCCATAGGTGTGCTACTGCTTGCGCGGGTAGCATAAACAAAAATGTCTTCGGTAAAAATGGTTTGTTCTTTGAGCGTGATTGTTAAAAAAACGTTTTCTTTTACCTCAACTGTTTCGGAATGGCTTTGATGTCCGATAAAAGATGCCTGCAAAGTATAGTTTCCTGCTTGTGCAGCATCAATCATAAAATGACCGTTGCCATTAGTTACTATACCTGTTTGTGTGCCTTTAATTACTACTGTTGCGCCAGTTAATGGCTCATTTTGTTCGTTGACGATTTTTCCTTCAATCTTAAATTGAGCTTGTACACTTGTGACGATAAACATCACCGCAAAAAAAAGTAAATTCTTCATTTTGAATAATTTAATGGTTATTAAAAACCAATGAGGCAGGATTATTCTCTCCTGTAAACACCTTCCCTTCGACGGTACTAACCGTATCAGGTTCAGAGGGTTTGATCTCAGCCCGTATTTTACAAATTTCAAATTTCAAATTTCAAATTCCATATACCAGAAAATGACTTTTGATATTTGTTATTTGGGATTTATCCGTTTAAAACGGATATGGGCACCCCATTGTGTGAAAATTCAAATGCAAAATAAGTACTTTTTACTCGTTATTCCAAATTGCCGCTTTCGTCGAGTTCCGAAAAAGGTTCATTCAGTTCGTGAAGTGTTTCTTTGAGGCGGATGAGATATTTTCCATACAAGCGCTTGAAAAATAAATTGAAAAGGAAGTAATAAATTAAAAGTATCACTCCTGCGCTAATCACAAACGCGAGTACCAGAAAAACCCATCCTGCTGTTTGCATATTCGTGGGGGTATCATGTTGAGAGGTTTCGTGCAAATAGCCCAGAATAAATCCTGAAGTAAAAGCTGCCAGTATATAAATTAGTACTATTATGAGCAGCATGTAAAATAGCTTTCGGTACGAGGTGAGTATTTCAATAAGCTGAGAAAGCTTGAGTTCTAGATTGGTATTGTTCTGGTTCTGTTTTTCAATTTTATTGTATCGGAACCAAAAGATTACAATCGCTGTAATTATTGCTGAATAGATGAGTAATTCGAAAATGAATGTGAACATAAAAAGTTCAGTATGCACAAAGCTTTTTTTGAATTATTTA
>SKHV01000438.1 GCA_007116765.1 Prolixibacteraceae bacterium
AATTTTCATTAGCAATATCAAAAAACAAAAAACCGTAGTAATCGACCGATGAACAACCCGAAACCTGTGTTTGGCTTACCCGGCTTGCAATGGTTTGAACTTCTAATTCGCTGAGCTCAGCAATGCTTGCAGGGTAACCGGGGTCGGCGAACCCGTTATCTGAGTCGCACGACAGTAAAACGCTTAACAGCAGAAAAACAGGCAACAACAATACAGGCATACTTGCTTTCACTTTCATAGTACATATGTTTTGTCGTAAAAATAGTCATTCTAATTATAACTTTGCGAAAAATAGTCAGTTGTAAGTGGTCAATAGTCAGTAGTCAGTGGTCATTAGTCATTAGTTGTAATTCATTGGTGTTTAGGTAGTACTTATTGAGGGTGTTCTTTACGGCCATAGAACAGTTTTACAATGATTTCGCGCGCTACCGTGGCCGTTTGATATATGGGGTGGCTCAATGGCTACCAATATGTCGCAGCTACGCAGCTTTTTGATGTAGTTAATGAACAATATCCAGTGACCAATAACCAAGACTACTAGAATATATAAATATCAGATTATCAGATTATCAGAATATCTGAGAATCCGAGAATCCGAGAATCATTTATCAAAAAAATATATTTCATTTATTTCATTTATTTCATTTTATTTGCATAATAATTTATTTATTTCGGTTTTTAAAAGCTGAAAATATCAGATTCAACCTCGAACACCGGCCGATACCCCTCTGAAGTATCCCATAAGTTTTAGGTGAAAAAATAAATTTCGCTAACTATATTATTAGCGTGACATAATACTTATTTGTGAAAATGAAAGTTATTACACTCACTATTTTTGTATTGCTTTTAAGCAATCTATATTCTAATAATAATTATTCGCACGATAACCTTAGCCTAAAAATTGGTTATGCACATTACCCTTGGATGGGAGATATGCCCAATTTAAATACATTTAAATCAAATTTCACTCCGCTTGGATATATTGAAACAAACTACAGCTTTACACTTTACATCGATGCTGGGGTGATTATAGGTTTCTCATTATACGAGCATGCAGCACACACTTATTACGATAATAATAATGAGGAAGCAAAAATTCTTAAGTCAACGAAGCTTAGCATGAAACCAATGTTTACTTATGGCATTAATCTAAATATCCATATTCTCCCATTAATAATCAAACAAAATAGTTCTTTTTTTGACGTGTATATCTCATCAAAAATGGGAGGAATCCATTTTACACAACGCAACAAAGAAACAGTTTTTATTCAACGTTCGCTGATCGATTACGGCGTTTATGGAGGAATAGCAATACGTGCTTCTAAAAAATGGTCGTTTTATTATGAACACGGTTACGGAAACTATGTGGAACAAAAATTTGGGATACACATAAAATTCAACCGGAAAGAATGATACTCCAAACAATATACCCAATAAGCAACATGCCCAAGCTTCTTCCACAGCCTGTAAATTTGCTAATTACCATTCTACTGCTCACGGGTTGCTACACCTTAATCGACCCCGATCTGCCAAAAAAACAAAACACTCCCACCGTGAATGCTATTTTGCAGGCCGGAGAGCCGCTAATGGTGCAGGTAAGCATGGCCACCGAGCTCGATACCCTGCCGCTTTCGCTTATCGACAATGCCGCCATTGAACTTTGGGTAAACAATGTTTTTGTTGAAAAACTGCTTGGCGAAAATGAAGGTTTGTACACTGCCCAAACCATTGTTGAAGCAGGTAACGAATACACTTGTAAGGTTGTGGTGCCGGGTTTCGATACCTTGTTTTGCTCAGGCAAGATACCTTTCCCCGAACAAATACTGAATATTGAACACATCAACATTGCCGGAAAGGACGAAGAAGGCACTTCGTACCCGGCAATGAGGATAACTTTCAACAACAATCCCGATGTTGTTTCTTATTACGAAATCCAAATTAACTTGATTGGATATAGAGATGAAATCTTTTTCCCAAATATATTGAATGTGGTAGACCCGGTTATATTAAACGAAGGCTTGCCTATTTTGCTTTTTAGTAACGAATTGATCCGGGATTCTGTCTACACGATGCATATCAACTACAATACTAGTACTGCCAGTTGGTCGCAAAATACAGGTTGGAGAACATCACTGTATCCTTTCACAGTTGAATTTCGAACTATTAGCTACGACTACTACCTTTTCCGAAAACAACATTACTTATACAAGCAAAGTCGTTATGCCGATGGTGTACTTGAAAACATTACCACTGCCCCACTCTATTCAAACATCGATAACGGACTGGGCATTTTTGCCGGTTATTCAAGCTTTGTTTCCGACACCATAAAACCAGCTTATGCACGCTAAATATACATTTATAACTGCTTTACTTCTGATTTTCATGTGCCTGCAATTGCCTGCACAACTAAGGGTATCCGGCTATGTTTTCGACAAGCAAAGCGGCGAACGGCTCATTGGGGCAACTGTTTACGAAGCTTCGGCCTTACGGGGCACGGCCACAAACCACAACGGCTATTTTTCGTATATATCGCAGGGCGGGAATCTCGGGGTTTCATTTATTGGCTACAATACCCTGAATTTAAACATTAGCTCCGATACCGTGCTGTATGTTTACCTCGAAAGTGGACGCGAACTTGGCGAGGTTACCGTTTACGGACAACAGCAACAGCGCGGCTCAAACGTATCGACGCTCAGCATGCAGGAAATGCTTTCAATCCCGGCATTGGGAGGCAAGCCCGATGTGCTCAAGTCGCTGCACCTGATGCCCGGCATACAGTCGCAACAAGAGGGCACCAGCCTAATAAGCGTACGTGGCGGTGCGCCGGGCGAAAACCTCTACCTTATCGATAACGTGCCGCTTATTTACGTGAACCACCTGGGCGGCTTTACCTCGGTTTTCAACCCCGATATGATCAACAGCATCGAAGTGTACAAAGGTGGTTTCCCGGCAAAATACGGTGGCAAGCTATCGTCCATCGTTTCCATAAGCCAGCGCGAAGGCGACAAAAACAAGCTGAAAGGTGCGCTCAGCTACGGGCTTACCGATATTTCGGGGGTAATTGAAGGCCCCCTGTTCGACCAAAACTCCAGTTTTATTGTTACTGCCCGCAAAACCCTTACCGAACCGCTCATGATGCTGGCAAGTTCCCTCTCGCAGGGTGGCGATTTTATAGTGGGCTACGGTTTTCACGATGTAAATGCAAAACTCTCGTGGCGACCCGATAAGCGAAACAGCTTTTTTGTAAACATTTACCAGGGCGACGATTACCTGTTTTATTTCTCAAAAAATTCAAATGTAGAAAAAGAAAAAAGCAGGCTTACCAACATGTGGGGCAACTGGTTGGCCTCGGCACGTTGGAACAGGGTGCTTTCGCCAAAACTCTCGGCCGACAATACCCTTTCGCTTACCCATTACAGGTTGAAAATTGTCCAGAAATTTGATGCAATTAACGACACCGACACCATCAACTTCCACATGGAGTCAAGATCGTCGGTGCGCGATATGTCCCTCCGTTCAGATTGGAACCTGAAACTGAACAACAGCATAGCGCTCGACTTTGGGGGCAAGCTTACCCACTACGGCTACGTGCCCAATCAAACCATGCGAAGCGATCGGCCCGCCCTGAAAGGGGCTGAAAGAACAGGAGCCATTGAAACATCGGCTTACGTGGGCAGCAACATCAATTTTTGGGATTTTGCCTCGCTTGATGCCGGAGGGAGGCTGCTTGGCTATTTTGCCCCTGACTATTCCGACGTGGTTTTCGAGCCCCGCATTTCGTTCAATATCCACTTGAACCCAGCGCAGGTGCTAAACTTTACCTACCACGATGTGAACCAGTTTTCGCACCTTCTCTTTACCTCGGGCAGTATAATGAACAACGAAATTTGGTTGCCCGTGGGCAAAGGCATCGAGCCATCAAAATCGGTGCAATATACCCTTGGGTGGAGCGGTGGTTTTTTGAACAACATGCTCGAAGCTGAACTCAACCTTTACACCAAAAGCATGGAAAACCTGGTGACTTACAAAGAAGGCTACTCGAACCTTATTGGCGACGGGGGCTGGCGCAAAAAAATTGAACCGCAGGGCTCGGGGCATTCGCGCGGTCTTGAAACCATGCTAAAGAAAACCCGTGGCAGCCTAACCGGTTTTTTAGCTTACACATGGTCGAAAACCACCCGCCAATTCGATGCCATAAACCGTGGCGAAGCTTTCTTGTTCGATTTCGACCGGCCGCATTCCTTGGCCACGCATATTAACTACAAATTATCCGATGTTTGGTCGGTAAGTGCTGCATGGGTTTACCAAACCGGTCAGCCTTTTACGCCTGTAATTGGCCGCCAAATGGTGCCTGTTGAAATACAGCCCGGCGAGGTGTATTACGACGAAGCCCTGATTTATGGCGAACGCAACAGCCGGCGCATGATCGATTACCACCGCCTCGATCTGGGTGCGGTGCGCAAGGTTACCGATAAAAACGGCCGCCGTGCCGAATGGACATACTCGGTGTACAATGCCTACTGCCGACAAAATCCCAATGCCTATATTTATGGCAGTGGACAGGAAGTCAACTCGGGTACTCTATTGAAAAATCGTCCCTATAAAGTCAGCTTCTTCCCAATTATACCAAGCATTTCGTACAGGGTGTATTTTGAATGATAGTAAGGGCTACCATAATGTTGCCGCAACTTAGCTTTTGGTGAGTGCCTGAATGCATAAATACATAAGTAGTGCAGTAGCTCGTGACTCTTAAGGGTAGTGAGTAATTGCGATACTAACAAGCTGAATCCAGAATTATAACAGCTCTGTGTGAATCTCAGTTTTCCTTCTGCGGTTTCTTAAGGGTCAATGGTCAATAGTCATTCATTCAGTCAGTCAGTAGTCAGTAGTCATTAGTCAGTAGTCAATCTGAACAATCTAACATCTAGCATCTAACATCTAACATCTAGCATCTAACATCTAAAAATTATCATTTATCAAAAAAATTTATTTGCATAATATTTAGAATAAATTGGTCAATTCTTCATAACTGTTCAATTGATATCTTTTGCATGCAATTCTTATTCATGAACCTGTGATTACCCTGAATGCAGGGGTTTATAGTTCGAAAGAGGTAAATATTTCTTATTCGGGAAAGTATTTTTTTTATTTTTCTGATCGAGCAATAAGAAGTATAGGTATCTTGCAAATTATTATTATAAATACATAAAACTTTTGAACTATGAAAAGAATCCTATTTACAGTTTTAGTCCTTACAATTTCGTGGCTTACCATGGCCGGAGGCCTCCTTACCAATACCAATCAAAGTACTCAGTTTGTTCGCACCCTTTCGCGTAATGCCTCTACCGATGTTGATGCGGTATATTTCAATCCTGCCGGTTTAACAAAACTTGATAACGGCTTTTATTTAGCCCTTCACAATCAAACAATTTTTCAAACCAGAACCATTACCAACGATTTTTACTTGTTGAATAATGATACTTACAAAGGTGAAGTATCGGTTCCCTTGTTTCCTACAGGATTTGCAGTATATAAAATGGACAGGCTTGCTTTTTCATTGGGATTTGGCCCCAATGCCGGAGGTGGTGCGGCGACCTATGAAAATGGTTTGCCTTCGTTTGAAATTCCTATTGCCCAAAACATACCGGCTTTGAGTGCC
Source organism: Prolixibacteraceae bacterium (assembly GCA_007116765.1). Taxonomy (GTDB): domain Bacteria; phylum Bacteroidota; class Bacteroidia; order Bacteroidales; family Prolixibacteraceae; genus Roseimarinus. The sequence goes on from SKHV01000438.1 coordinate 5,660, forward strand.
TTAAGCGCTCTGGGATATCCGGTTGAAGCCTACGATGTGAACATCCGCTTCGAAGGCACTTCTGTGTTTTGGGGAATCCAACTGGGAGCCTCATTTAAAGTGAACGACATGATTTCGGTATATGCCGGCGCACGTTATTTGCCTGCCCGAAATAACTATTCAGGTTATCTGAAAGATATTCAGTATGGCCCAACAGGCGGATTGCAGAACGGGCAAAGCTACCTTTCCGGTGCAGCTGCCACTGCAACCGGAATGTCGAACGTGCTTGGCGCAACTGCTACATCGCTTGACCCATTGGTTACAGGTGGTGCTGCCGATTTTACCATCGACCAGGCACAGCAACAAAACTTGATTGATGCGACTACTGCGGCTCAGTTGAAAGGTGCTTTACTCCAACTGGGTGTTCCTGCTTCAAATGTCGACGCGATGAACCTGGCTTCAGTGCAAGGTACTTTTTCTACAGCTTCGACTCAATTATCGGGACAAGCAACAGTACTGAACGTAACCGCTTCGATGCTGGACGATAAAGAGGTAGATGTAAGCCAAACCGGTGCCGGTTTCACCCCGATTCTGAGTATGAACATCACTCCGCTCAAAAACCTGAACATCGGTATGAAATATGAGTTCCTGACCAAATTGGAGCTGACCAACAACACCAAAATTGATGGCACCGGAATGTTTCCCGACGGAGCAGTTACACAATCGGATATTCCCGCCTTTTTTGCTATAGGTGCGGAGTATGGATTGAATGACAAAACCCACGTGTCGGTATCATTCAATCAGTATTTTGATAAAAAAGCCGATTGGAACGGGCGAGAAGATAAAATTGACCACGGACTTTGGGAAGTGGGAGTTGGTTTGGAATATGATATCACAAATTGGTTATTGGTGAGTGCCGGTTATTTACACGGAGAAACAGGCATAATGCCCGATTATCAAACTGACATGAGCTTTAGCAATAGTTCAGATACTTTTGGTGGTGGTTTTAAAATTGGATTGACTCCAACTATTGACCTGAATATGGGTATACTGAAGACTTATTATACCAAGAATCAAAGAGAATATTCACTGGACGGTTTTCCAAATAGCATTACCGAAACCTATACCAAGTCGAATATCGCATTTAGCCTTGGTATCGATATCAAATTATTCTAAATAAGAAACTGTTTATATTTACCCCCGGTTCCGATTCTCTTCACCGGGGGTTATTCATATTCAAGTCCTTCGTACTTGTGCTTGCTGAAAACCCAAAATGGGTTTAATCTGAATTGAAAATCGGCGTAGCCAATAATCGTGGGTGTTATTAATTGCATCCGGTAAACGAAAAAAGGATGGCAACATGCCATCCTCTACTTCTAACCAAACCTAATTCTATGAAAAATCTAATTGCTTTACTAACACTAACAAAGATACTTCATAACTTCGTTAACGATTGACAATCAACGTTAATTTATGTTAATGATCGATTCAAAAACAAAACTACAATTTGTTTGTTCATATTTTCATGTTAATCAAATAACAACACAACAGAATATTATACAAAACTGAGATTTTGAACAGCAAAAAATATTAACTTTGCCATCCGTTTACAGAATTTCACTTTTTATTAAAAGCATAATCATATAATATCAAAAATAAACTTTCTTAATATGACTACAAAGTACGTTTACACATTCGGTGACGGTAAGGCCGAAGGTAAAGCAGAAATGAAAGAGCTGCTTGGAGGCAAAGGTGCAAACCTGGCCGAGATGAACCTGATTGGAGTTCCCGTTCCCCCGGGATTTACCATTACAACCGACACTTGTACGCTTTACAACCAACTGGGACGTGACAAGGTTGTTGAGATGATAAAAAGCCAGGTTGAAGAGGCTATGAGAGAGGTTGAAAAAATAATGGGCACCGGTTTCGGTTCAAAAGACAACCCATTGCTTATGTCGGTTCGCTCAGGTGCCCGTGTATCGATGCCCGGAATGATGGACACCGTGCTTAACCTTGGCATGAACGACGAAGCAGTTGAAGCCATTGCGAAAAAATCGGGTAACGAACGTTTTGCATGGGACTCGTACCGACGCTTTGTTCAAATGTTTGGCGATGTGGTTTTGGGAATGAAACCCGAATCGAAAGAAGACATCGACCCCTTTGAAGCCATTATGGAAGAAGTAAAAGAAGCAAAGGGTGTAGAAGATGATACCGACCTCGATGTAAGCGACCTCAAAGAATTGGTAAGCAAATTTAAAGTTGCCGTGAAAGAAGTGACCGGCCACGATTTCCCCACCGACCCATGGGAACAACTTTGGGGCTCGGTAACCTCAGTATTCGACAGCTGGATGAACCCTCGTGCCAAATACTACAGAACAATGCACCAAATACCCGAAGAATGGGGAACTGCCGTAAATGTACAAGCCATGGTGTTTGGCAACATGGGAAGCAATTCGGCCACAGGTGTTGCATTTACACGCGATGCAGGTACCGGAGAGAACGTGTTCAATGGCGAATACCTTATTGACGCACAAGGCGAAGACGTGGTAGCCGGTGTACGCACCCCACAACAAATTACAAAATCGGGTTCGTTACGTTGGGCCGAATTGGCCGAAGTTTCGGAAGAAGAACGCAAAGCCAAATTCCCATCGCTCGAAGAAGCCATGCCACAGGCCTACAAAGAACTGTTCAACGTTCAAAAGAAATTGGAAGATTACTTTAAAGATATGCAGGATCTAGAGTTTACCATACAAGACGGAAAACTTTGGATGCTCCAAACCCGTAACGGGAAACGTACTGCCGCGGCCATGGTAAAAATAGCCATGGACATGCTCAAAGAAGGCAGCATTGACGAAAAAGCAGCCATTTTAAGGCAAACCCCTATCAAGCTCGACGAGCTGTTGCACCCTGTTTTTGACGAAAAAGCCATAAAGAGTGCTGTTGTTTTGGCTAAAGGTTTACCTGCTTCGCCGGGTGCTGCCACAGGTCAACTTGTTTTCCACGCTGACGAGGCACGCAAGTTTCCAGTAACCATTTTGGCACGTGTTGAAACATCGCCCGAGGATCTCGAAGGCATGGACGTTGCAAAAGGTATTTTAACTGCCCGCGGGGGTATGACATCGCACGCTGCGGTTGTTGCCCGTGGTATGGGTAAATGCTGTGTGTCGGGTGCCGGAAGTTGCAAAATAGACGGTAAAACACGTACGCTTACTGTAGCTGGAAAAACATTCAAAGAAGGCGATTGGATTTCGCTCAACGGCTCAACCGGAGAAGTGTACGAAGGTAAAATTGCAACAATCGACCCCGAACTGAGTGGCGATTTTGGCGATATGATGAAATTGGCCGACAAATACCGCAAAGTAAAAGTACGTACCAACGCCGAAACCGAACGCGATGCAATGGTAGCACTTAAGTTTGGTGCCGAAGGCATTGGCCTTTGCCGTACCGAACATATGTTCTTCGAAGGCGAGCGCCTGAAACGTATGCGTGAAATGATTCTGGCCGATGACGAAACCGGACGTAGAGCTGCATTGGATAAATTATTGCCTATTCAACGTCAGGATTTTGCCGATGTATTCAAGGCCATGAACGGACTGCCGGTTACCGTACGCCTGCTTGACCCGCCATTGCACGAGTTTGTACCCCACGAACCCGAAAATCAAAAGAAAATGGCCGACGAAATGGGCATTTCTGTTGAACTAGTGAAACAAAAGGTGGAAGACCTGCACGAGTTTAACCCCATGTTGGGCCACCGTGGTTGCCGCCTTGGAAATACCTACCCCGAAATTACCGAAATGCAGGCCCGTGCCATTATTGAATCGGCACTCGACCTCAAAGCTAAAGGCGTGGTGGTATTGCCCGAAATTATGATTCCGCTTATTGGAACAGTGAAAGAATTCAAACTTCAGGAAGAAATAGTTCGTTTGACCATTAAGACTGTTTTTGCAGAACGTAACGACAAAATCGACTTCCTGGTAGGAACCATGATAGAAGTACCCCGTGCGGCCTTAACTGCCGACGAAGTAGCTGAATTTGCCGATTTTTTCTCGTTCGGCACCAACGACCTTACCCAAATGACCTTTGGTTACTCGCGCGACGATGCCGGAAAATTCCTGCCAATTTACATCGAAAAAGGTTTGTTGAAAAACGACCCGTTCCAGGTGCTTGACCAAGAAGGCGTTGGCCAATTGGTGAAAATGGGAATCGAAAAAGGACGCAGCGTTCGTAAAGACCTCAAAATAGGTATTTGCGGTGAGCATGGCGGCGAACCTAGTTCGGTTGAATTCTGTGTACGTGCAGGTATGGATTACGTATCGTGTTCGCCTTTCCGTGTGCCTATTGCACGTTTGGCTGCTGCACAGGCTGCTTTAAAAGCTTAATATTATACGCTATTATATTAAAAGGCTGTCAGTTTTGGCAGCCTTTTTTTGTGCATAAATTCTGTGATTTAAATAAAAGCAGAGATCTTGCAATCGATATTTTAATAATTATCTTTACACAAATCACTATAATCATGCTTTTTTTAGGAACAATCATAAACATACTCACTGTTGTTGTCGGTAGCCTTATCGGCCTATTCTTTCATTCAAAATTACCCGGGCGCATAGTGAAAATAACCTTTCAGGGTATTGGACTTTTCACCTTGTACATTGGCATTGTAATGACCATGAAAACGCAGGAGATTTTGATACTCATCTTCAGCATTGTAATTGGTGCTTCCTTAGGCGAATGGATTGACTTAGACTGCTACCTGAACCGTTTCAGTAACTGGATCAAAACAAAAATAAAAACCAACAACGAAAATTTTACTGAAGGGCTCATTACTTCTTTTCTTCTTTTTTGCATTGGCTCCATGACCATTCTGGGGGCTTTTGAAGAAGGAACTCAGGGCAAATCCGATTTGCTTATTGCTAAATCGGTAATGGACGGATTCAGCTCAATTGCTCTGGCATCGGCTTTAGGTATTGGAGTGCTATTTTCAATTTTGCCTCTAATGATATTTCAGGGTGGACTTACCTTTATTGCATTCTTATTAGGCAACCTCATGCCCGAAGCGGTCATTAACGAAATGTCGGCAGCCGGTGGTCTGATGCTTATTGGACTTGGATTTTCAATTTTAGAAATAAAAAAAATTAAAGTAATAAATATGCTACCTTCTCTTGTAGTTGCAATTATATTGGCGTATATATTTTTAACCTGAATTACATTTTTATGACCACAAAGCTAATCGACTCGCTTCAAAATATCTATAAAGCACACTACGGTGTTATACCGAAACATATCGAAAAATTACCCTTATCGGGTTCTGAAAGAATATATTTCAGAATGTGGTACAACAAACAGAGTGTGATTGGAGTGTTTAATTCAGACATAAAAGAAAACGAAGCTTTTTTCAGCTTTACCAATACGTTTAAAAAATTGAACATTTCTGTTCCCGAAATTTTTCATATTTCAGACAACAAGCAATTCTATTTAATAAGCGATTTAGGCAATACCACACTTTATAAACACATATCGGAAAATAACGACAACACTGTAAGTGACTCTGGGACTAATGAAACCTTGTGTTATCTCAAACAAGCATTACTGGGCTTACTTAAAATCCAAATTGAAGGAGCCAAACATATCGATTTTTCGAAATGTTACCCGCGCAAGGCATTCGATAAGCAATCTATTGCATGGGATTTGAATTATTTCAAATATCTGTTTCTAAAACCAACGGGTACGGCTTTCGACGAGCAATTGCTTGAGAACGATTTCAAGAATCTCACTGAATATTTACTGAAAGTACCTTCGGAATATTTTATGTTTCGTGATTTTCAAAGCCGGAACATAATGATTTTCGAAAAGCAAACCTGGTTTATCGATTATCAGGGAGGACGGCGTGGCCCATTGCAGTACGATTTGGCGTCGCTGTTGTACAGTCCCAAAACTCAACTAAACCCAATTCAGCGCAAAGTATTTTTAATGTATTACATCGAAGAGCTCAAAAAACACATTGATTTGGACGAAGTCGAATTCGTTAAAAGCTATTATGCGTTTGTTCTGGTGCGTATATTGCAGGCTCTGGGTGCTTATGGCTTTAGAGGACTTATTGAACACAAACCCGGTTTCATCGACAATATTCCGCTGGCAATTTCAAATTTGTCTTTCCTGTTTGAAAACAAACTTATTCCACTTAATGTACCTGAAATAGAAAAACTATCCAAACACCTCACACAAAGCGAACTTTCGCAAATACCCGACTCTGATAACGGCAAGCTTACCATACACATTAACAGTTTTTCGTACAAGAAAGGTATACCCCACGACACCCACGACAACGGTGGCGGTTATGTATTTGATTGCCGCGGGTTGCCCAACCCCGGAAGGCTGAACGAATACAAAGCATTCAATGGCACACAGGAAATTATTATCAACTACCTTGAGGAACACGAACAAGTATTGGAATTTCAAAAACTGGTTCGTCAAATGGTCTCAATTTCAATTAAAGAGTACATGGCACGGAATTTTAGTAACCTGTGTGTAAACTTTGGTTGCACGGGCGGACAGCACCGCTCGGTGTACAATGCTCAAAAATTTTCGCAATGGGTCGAAAACAATTTCGATGTGAACGTGGTTTTAAAGCACATTGAATTAGAAAAGAAAGAAAATGAGCAAAACGCAGTGTGAAAAAAAGAAATACGAAGCACCCGAAGAAGCAAAATACAAATGCAAAAAATGTGGACGATTGTCGGAAAAAAAGAAAAAAGTGTGTAAATCAGGAAAGTTGAACTGAGCCTTTTATTTAGTGTTCTTCATTACCCTATCGGACACAAGAAACACCACCGGCTTTTTTGAAACAGGATTTTCACGGGTTATTACCACTGTATTGTACACATCTTCAATTATCTGATAATTTAGTACCTCGCTTGGTTCTCCCTGCACAAAAATTTCTCCATCCTTCATCATTAGCAGGTAATCGCAATACTCGCCGGCCAGGTTCAAATCGTGAATAATTATCAACACCGTTAATTCCAGCTTTTCATTCAACTCCTGAATAAGATTCAGGATTTGCACCTGATGAGTAATGTCGAGATGCGAAGTAGGTTCGTCGAGTAAAAGCAACTGAGGCTCCTGAGTAAGCGCACGTGCAATGGCAGCCAACTGCTGTTCACCACCACTTAGTTCCGACATGGGTTTGTCTTTGAAACGATACACATTGGTAAGTTTCATGTACTTACGTGCAGTTTCAATATCGGTTTTCGATTCAAAAAAATGAAAGTGCTTTCTAAATGGCATGCGCCCCATCAATACATAGTCGAACACCGACATGTCGGTAATTTCGGTATGTTGCGATACTACGGCAATACGCTGAGCCTTTTTCCGAAGTGATAGTTTATTTACATTCTGCTTATCAAGAAAAACCTCTCCCGATTTCAAGTCCAAATCGCCTGTAAGTCCTTTAAATAAGGTAGTTTTACCTGAACCATTAGGCCCAATTATTCCGGCAAAAATTCCTTTTTCAATACCCACATTAATGTTTTTGATATTGAAACTTTCGCCGTACCCGCACGATATATTTTTAATATCTAAATGCATATCTTTTATGTTACACGGTTACGTAAACCGGCTCGCGACAATACAATAATAAACACCAGACCTCCCGCAATACCGGTTATTACACCAATAGGAAGCTCGTTGGGCGAAATTATTGTGCGTGCAATTATGTCGGACACCAGGAGAAAAAAACTTCCTCCCAAGAACGAACCAATAAGCATTATCCGATAATCAGAACCAATAATAATTCGAATTAAATGAGGAATAACAAGGCCAACAAAGCCGATAACTCCGGCAACCGAAACACATATTCCCGTTAAAACCGATGCAATGACAAAAAGAACTCTAACCGAAACGGTGGTATTTATACCTAAATGCCTTGCTTTCTCCTGCCCTAGCCTTAAGGCATTGAGCGGACGTGCAAAAAAGTAGGACAGAAACAAACCTCCCAACGAAGCATACAACACGGTGTTCACCAGCATTGTGTTTGGCTCTTCAAGCGATCCCATCATCCAGAATACAATTCCATGAAGGTTATCCGAAGTGGTCATCGACATAAGAAACATCATCCCCGACGAGGCGACAAAGCTTATCATCACACCAATAAGCAGCATACGGTTTATATCAATAGCTCCTTTTTTGATACTCAGAAAATATACCATGAAAATTGTGACAATTGCTCCTGTAAATCCAGCAAAAGGCAGCATAAATGAACCCACCGACAAATGCAATCCCGTAACAACTACTAAAGCAACTCCCAAAGCGGCTCCTCCTGAAATACCAAGGGTATAAGGTTCAACCAAGGGATTTCGGTATATACCCTGAAGAATAGCTCCGGTTAAACTAAGACCTCCACCCACAGCAATAGCCATGATTATGCGCGGCAATCTGATATGCTTAAGTACAGCATACTCAATGCCGGTTTTTGATGAAAGAATCGACGCTATCTCTCCTGCCTTAATGTCCATATCACCGGTAACGAGCGAAAAACCCGCAGCAAAAATGACCAGCAATACAAGTACTACTGTAAAAATAAGCCACTTTATGTATTTATTGCTCATCAATTGTTCTTTATAAGCTTAAACAGGGTATCGAGAGTTTCCACAAAAGTCAAAGGAGTTGGAGTACAAGCCTTTTCCGCATCAATAATAAAAATCGATTCGCTTTTAGCTGCACTCAAATCGCTAAAGTTCTGCCATATAGATTTTTCTTCATTGCCGGCTATCCCCATGGTTACAATTATGATAAGATCTGGGTTTCGGGTTACTACACTTTCACGGCTTATTATCCCCCGATTCATATCGTCGGCAATATTTCTTCCACCTGTCATTGTGATATAATCATTCATAAAAGTATTTGGCAATACCGTGAATAGCGGGTTCGCACCAATCTGAAAAAACACGTCTCTTTGAGGTAATTCTTCCTGCTCCGATAAAAGTTTCTCGATTTGCATTTTTGCCTGATTCACTACTAGTTTGGCTTCATTGCTTCTGCCAATGAGATTTCCCATTTCAATAAACTGTTTGCACAATTCATCGAACGAAGCCGGTGAGCTAAACACCTCTACCCTCACCCCCATTTTACGAAATAGTTCAATGGTTTCGAGTGTGGTAATTTCGGCAGCAAGTATCAGGTCGGGCTTAAGGCTTATAGTTTTTTCAATATTAACTTTTATTGCTGTGGCAACCACTTCAATGCTATCGGCAACAGCTTCGGTACAAAAACTGGTACATCCTACAAGCATATCATCGGCTCCCATTTGATAAATGTTTTTTGTAACCGAAGGAGCTAACGACACTATTCGCTCCACTTTCTGTGCATGATTTTGAACAAACAAAAATATAAAAAAAAGAAGTGTAGTTAATTTTAGCTTCATGATTTATATGTTATAAAATTTCAACCTCGACATAAACCTATCAGCTCAAGATCAAAAACTTTCTTTAACTTTTCTAATATTAAAACATAATTGGCATGCAAAGATAGTGCTTCCTGTAAAACTTCTAAATTAAAGTAACCGCAGAAACAAAAAAAAATCAACAAAGCTTCCATAAAAAATCTGTTCAAAAATAATTTTCTTTACCGGACAACAGTGTAAAGAAAACAGACATCCACCCAGAGAAAACAAAGTTGCAAAATCGCAGTAAAACTCTGTCTTACCTCTGTTACATCTGAGGTTTAATTTTTTTTACTTCCAAGCAATCAAAATCCAAAGCAAGCATCAAACTTTTTTGCATTTTCACCCCAAAAGCACTATATTATCGACAGTTTTAAATTTTTGAAAAAAATTTTCGAAATGACGTTTTTCATCATATAGAATTATTCGAATGTGTTACTTTTGTGACTTTTATTATTCATAGTTTATACTAAAATACAATGAAATTACTTGACCAAATTAAAGAGAATGCCTCAAAGCTAAACAAACGCATTGTTTTGCCCGAGGGAGAAGAACCCCGCACACTCAAAGCCACAGAAATAATTTTGAAGGAAAACATTGCCAGAGTCGTGCTTCTTGGCAATATTGAAGCAGTAAATGCAAAGGCAAAAGAAATTGGTGCGAACATTAACGGTGCCGAAATAATTGACCCTAAAACTGCTCCTCAAAGAGAAGCGTATGCCAACTTGATGGTTGAATTGCGTAAAAGCAAGGGGCTAACTAAAGAGGAAGCCCTAACACTGTTGGATAACCCACTCTACTTTGGACCAATGATGATAAAGAGCGGCGATGCAGACGGCGAACTGGCCGGGGCAATCAATGCCACAGGCGATGTATTGCGCCCCGCCTTTCAATTTGTAAAAACTCTGCCGGGTTGCAGCGTGGTTTCAGGAGCATTTTTAATGTTTGTGGATAAAAAATTTGGTCACGATGGCATACTGGTGTTTTCCGATTGTGCCGTAATGCCCGACCCAACAGCCCAGCAACTGGCCGAAATTGCAGTTACTTCGGCTGCCACTGCCAAAGCTATTGTGGGGCTTGAGCCACGTGTGGCCATGCTCAGTTTCTCAACCATGGGAAGTGCAAAACACCCCATGGCCGATAAAGTAATTGAAGCCACAAAACTTGCACAAAGCCTTGCCCCCGACTTGATGATTGATGGTGAAATGCAGCTCGACGCAGCCATTGTAAAGGAAGTGGGCGAACTGAAAGCTCCCGGAAGTAAAGTAGCAGGAAAAGCAAACGTGCTGGTTTTCCCAAGCCTCGAAGCTGGAAACATTGGCTACAAATTGGTACAACGCTTAGCCGGAGCCGAAGCTATTGGCCCCGTTTTACAGGGCATGGCTGCCCCAATAAACGATTTATCGCGGGGTTGTTCGGTAACCGATATTGTTAACATGGTAGCTGTTACGGCAAATCAGGCCGCAGGCGTTTCAAAATAAAAACCAAAATGTCAGAAACCATTATTGAGTCCATTGAAGAATATGGACTAATCAAAAAAAACAAATCGACAAAACTCTTCTCTAAAGTTGGAATTGTGGGTTGCGGATTCGACGGGCAATACATTGCACGTGTATGCAGCTCCTACGGCCTCGATGTAATTATTAAAGAATCATCTCAAGAACGGATAGACAACTCTATCCGAAAAATTGAAGAGAACATGGACAGCCGCATCCGCAACTGGGGGGCAACCGAGTCGGAAAAACGTGCGGTGATGTCGCGCATAAAAGGAACAACAAGCTTTATAGACTTCAAACATTGCGATTTGGTTATTGAAACCATGCCAACACTTGGCGCAGGACGCAGCTTTGAAGCACGCAAACAGGTTTTTGAAGAACTTGAGAAGGTAGTTTCAACCGATTGTATACTTGCCACGAACTCTACCACTGTAGTTATCTCGGACCTCTCTGAAAACCTTGAATATAAAGAACGTTGTATAAGCATCCACTTCATGATTAATTCGGTCGATTCGCGCATTGTGGAAATCACAAAAGGGCTTTACACTGCCGACTGGGCTTTTGAAAAGGTTTCTCAGTTTGTTCACATGATAAAACGCAAAGCCATTCCTGTTGAAGAGTCGGTTGGACTTATCAGCGTACGCATGTACACCGTTATCCTTAACGAAGCCTGTGAAATGGTACTTGAAGGGATAGGTTGCAAAGACGACATTGAACAATTAATGATTACCGGATTGGGCATGCGCCAGGGACCTTTTACCATAGCCGATATTATTGGCCTCGATAGAATCAGCCGCTGGATGGAAAACCTTTTTAACGAATTTGGCGACTCTCGTTTTAAACCAAACCCACTTATCAAGCGACTAATAAGGCAACATCACTTTGGCAAAGAAACCGGGCGCGGGTTTTACCTATACGACAAATACGGCGAAAAAATTGAATCAACCATTTAGCAAAACATATAAAAATGAAGATATTAGTTCTCAATTGCGGAAGCTCTTCCATTAAATTTCAGTTTTTTGAAATGACCAATCAAACTGTGCTTGCTAAAGGTTTGGTTGATAAAATCGGGCTAAACGGTTCGCAACTTATACTAACAAAACAGGATGGACAAGTGGTTGTTTTCCAAGGCGAAATAGTAGACCACAAAATAGGTATCGAATATGTTTTGGGCGTTCTCACCAGCGAAAAACACGGATGCATTAAAAACCTGTCTGAAATTTCGGCGGTTGGGCACAGGGTTGTTCATGGCGGCGAAGCTTTTAGCAGCAGTGTACTAATTGACGACGAAGTGATTGCTGAAATGGAAAAATGCATTGAACTGGCTCCCCTGCATAATCCACCCAACCTAAAAGGTATTGAGGCAATAAGCGACCTAATCCCAGACATGGACCAGGTTGGTGTTTTCGATACCGCATTTCATCAAACCATGCCCGAATACTCATACATGTATGCCATACCCTACAGCTTATACAAAAAATATGGTGTGAGGCGTTACGGTTTTCACGGAACAAGCCACCGCTACGTAAGCGAACGTGCGTGCGAAATAGAAGGCAGCGAATTTTGCAATAAAAAAATAATAAGCTGCCATTTAGGCAACGGTGCTTCGGTTGCCGCAATACAAAACGGACAATCGATGGATACTTCAATGGGGCTAACCCCGCTAGAAGGACTGATAATGGGAACGCGTGCCGGCGACCTTGATATTGGTGCTGCGCTTTTCCTGATGGAAAAAGAAAATATTGGAGTTGAGTCGGCTTCGGACTTATTCAACAAACACAGTGGAATGCTGGGTATTACAAGTATTTCGTCTGACTTGCGCGAAATACACAAAGCAGCCCATGAAGGAAACGAAATGGCTCAATTGGCCATGAAAATGTTCGATTACAGGGTGAAAAAATACATCGGTGCGTACACAGCTGCCATGAACGGGTGCGATTACCTTATTTTCACCGGTGGAATAGGAGAAAACGCAGCCATTACCCGCGAAGGTATTTGCAAAGAACTCAGCTGGCTTGGTTTTGACATTGACAAAGAAACCAACAACAAAACCCATGGGAAAGAAGCAGTTATAAGCACTCCTGACTCTAAAGTAAAAATAATGGTAATACCAACCAACGAAGAATTGATGATTGCCCTTGACACTTTGAAAATAATTGAAAAGAAATAAAACACGCGACTAAGCATTTTTTAACCCAAAAACCGAAAGATGTATGAATATTTTAATCCTAAACTGTGGAAGTTCATCAATAAAGTACCAGTTATTTAAAATTACAAATAACGAAAACCAGGTACTTGCTAAAGGACAGGTTGACCGTATAGGGATTGACGGCAGCAACATTGAGCAAAAAGTTGAAGGCAAAGAAAAAATTGTAATCGAAGCCGAAATCAAGGATCATACCGATGGCATTGACTTCATTTTAAAACTGTTACTCGACGAAAGGCACAAAACAATTGCTTCAATAAACGAAATCGATGCAGTTGGCCACCGGCTTGTTCATGGTGGCGAATCCTTTTCAGAACCGGTTGTCATTACCGAAGAAGTAGTCCAAAAAATGACCGACCTCATTGACCTTGCACCGCTCCACAACCCCGCGAATATTCAGGGCATTAGAGCTATGCAAAAACTTCTGCCCGGCAAACCACAAGTGGGTGTTTTCGATACAGCTTTCCATCAAACCATGCCACCCGAAGCATATTTGTACGGCATACCTTACAATTTTTACAAACAACACGGAATACGCCGTTACGGCTTTCACGGTACCAGCCATAAATATGTAGCCCAAAAAGCCTGCGACATTCTTGGCTGGGACATAAGAGAAAAGAAAATAATTACCTGCCATTTAGGAAATGGAGCATCAGTTACGGCCATAAAAGGTGGAAAATCAATTGAAACATCAATGGGTTTCACCCCTAACTATGGACTGGTAATGGGTACCCGAAGCGGGGTGGTCGACCCGGGTATTATTGAGTATCTGATGAAAAAAGAAAACATGTCGCTTCACGATGTGGTTGAATTGCTCAATAAAAAAAGCGGGATGCTGGGGCTTTCTGATGGTTTTTCTTCCGATATGCGCGACCTTGCTGAAGCAATGGATGACGGAAACGAAGATGCCAAAAGGGCACTCACATCGTATGCACACCGGGTAAAACACTACCTTGGAGCTTATGCCGCCGAACTGAACGGACTCGACTTAGTAATACTAACCGGGGGTATTGGCGAAAACAACTGGCAGGTAAGGGAGCTGTGCCTCACCGATCTCGAATACCTAGGGATTACTTTCAATAAAAAGTTAAACAAAGGGTTGCGCGGCAAGGACACAAAAATATGTACCGACTGTTCGAAAGTACAGGTTATGATTATCCAAACCAACGAAGAGCTTGTTATTGCAAAAGAAACAGTAAGAATGGTAGGATAATAATTCCCGGCAAAACAAAACACGAAGTTTCCTGTTTTAATATCGGAAAATCAAGACAAGCATGTCTTTTATTCGGATTGAATATGGGTTAACCATTAAATCGGGACTTTATGTTTTTAGAGAAAATGAATTTATCTGCCAAGGCTTCCTCAAAAACCAAGGAAATCTTAAGCGACTATTATACCGCTTTTTTAAGTCGTGAACTCAGCTTACTTGGCCGTCGTGAAGTACACAATGGTCGTGCCCATTTCGGCATTTTTGGCGACGGGAAAGAAGTTGCCCAGGTGGCACTGGCCAAAACATTTCAAAAAGGCGACTGGCGCTCGGGTTATTATCGCGACCAAACGTTCATGCTGGCATTGGGTTTACTGGAGCCCGAAGAGTTTTTTGCAATGATTTACGGCGATACCGACGAAAGCTTTAACCCATCGACCGGGGGTCGCAATTTCAACAACCATTACTGCACACGCAATATTACTGCCGACGGGAAAATCGAGAAACTCTCGGAGAAATACAATTCGGCATCCGACATATCATCTACGGGAGGACAAATGCCACGCTTACTGGGACTTGCGCAGGCATCGAAAATGGCACGCCTCGACAAAAACCTGCTAAAAGCTAACGCGACAAATGTGAGCGGGAACGAAGTAGCTTTTGGTTCAATTGGCGATGCAAGCACCTCCGAGGGCATGTTTTTCGAAACCATTAATGCAGCAGCTGTTATGCAAGTCCCAATGGCCGTAACTGTTTACGACGACGGCTATGGAATTAGTGTCCCCATTGAGCTTCAAACTGCCAAATCGAGCATTTCAAAGGCACTCAAAGGTTTTGAACAGCAAAGCTCCGACAAGGGGATAAAAATATACAAATGCAAGGGCTGGGACTACCCTGCCCTGGTTGAAACCTTCCAAAAAGGGATTGCCGAATGCCGCGAAAACCATGTGCCGGTACTTTTTCATATCGACCAGCTCACACAACCAACCGGGCACTCCACATCGGGCTCGCACGAGCGTTACAAAAGCAAACAACGGCTTGACTGGGAACAAGAATGGGACGGCATTGTAAAATTCAAACAGTGGATAGTTGAAAGCGGGAAAGCTACTCCCGAAGAAATTGCCGATATTGAATCGAAAGCTAAAAAGCGTACCCGCGAAGCACGTGATAAAGCCTGGGAAAATTACACATCTTCTTTCAATCACGAAAAAGAAAGCCTTACCGGGCTTGTGCAAAAAATTGACAATGAACTCGACAACAATTTCCTGTATTCAACAGAATTGAAACAGGTAAACGAAAAAGTTTTTCCCACACGCAGGGCTTTACTGAGTCTGGCAAAACGCATGTTTTTCGAAATTGGCACAAAAAATAAATATACTGCTCTGGCAAAGGAGCTGAAAAGCTGGATAGAAAAATTTGAAGAACGCAGCTCAAGGTTTTACAACAAGCAGCTTCATCGTGAATTAAATGATTCGGCATTGAATGTTAAGCCGGTTCGACCCATTTACACTGAAAGTCCGGAGCTCGTTAGTGGTGCAGAAGTACTAAACCACAACTTCGACAAGCTTTTTGCCAAACACCCTCGACTGGTAACTTTTGGCGAAGATACAGGTAAACTGGGCGATGTAAACCAGGGGATGAAGGGCATGCAGGCTAAATATGGCGAACAGAGGGTTTTCGACACCGGTATTCGCGAAACCACCATCATTGGGCAAGGAATTGGACTTGCACTTCGCGGTTTCAGACCTATTGCCGAAATACAATACCTCGACTACCTGATTTATGCCATGTCAACCCTCAGCGATGACCTTGCCAGCATGCAATACCGCACCATGGGAAAACAGGCTGCCCCCGTGATTGTACGTACCCGCGGACATCAACTACAAGGAATATGGCACGCCGGTTCACCTATGCAGTTGCTTTTGGGCTCTTTACGCGGCATATACCTTTGCGTGCCCCGAAACATGACCCAGGCTGCCGGTTTTTACAATACCCTGCTCGAAGCCAACGACCCGGCTTTGGTAATCGAGCCGCTAAAAGCATATAACGTGAAAGAACCCCTGCCTTTGAATCACGGAGAATACCGAGTTGCACTTGGTGTGCCTGAGATTATTGAAACAGGAACCGATATCACACTTGTAACCTACGGCTGGAATGTAAACCATGCACAAAAAGCAGCTCATTTATTGGCTGAACACGGCATTTCAGCTGAAGTTATCGATGTTCAGACCTTAATGCCATTCGACATAAATCATACGATACTCGAATCGGTGAAAAAAACAGGAAAAATCCTATTTGTGGACGAAGACGTACCGGGTGGAGGCACAGCTTACATGTTGCAAAAAACCCTCGACGAGCAGAAGATATTCAATTACCTCGATACGGCGCCGCGTACTTTGCCGGCCATGGAACACCGTCCGGCCTATGGCATTGATGGGGAATACTTTTCGAAACCCAACGTGGAACGCATATTTGAAACCGTATATGAAATGATGCACGAAACCGATGTAAAGAAATTCCCGGAATACTAAAGATTATTATTTTTGCGCCATGCCGCGAAAAATCGAACACAACGTTTTCAAGCTATACATAATCAAAATCGCGAAATGGTTTTCGCTGATTATGCCTATTATTGTGTTGTTTTACACCGATAACGGATTGAGCATGACCCAAATTTTCCTGCTTAAATCGGTTTATTCGGTGGGTATGCTGGTCATGGAAATCCCGTCGGGTTATTTTGGCGATGTGTGGGGCAGAAAGAAAACCCTTGTAGCCGGGGCAATACTGGCCACTTTGGGTTTCTCGCTTTACTCATTTTCATTTGTATTC
>SKHV01000214.1 GCA_007116765.1 Prolixibacteraceae bacterium
AAAAAAAAAAAAAAAGAAAAAAAAAAAATTTAAAAAAAAACAATAAAGGCAAGCCAAAAGGCTTGCCTTTATTGTTAATATTATTATTTTCATGCATTCTTTTAACCAAAAAAATGGACATAGAGAAAATTAATGAAATTCTTGATTTTTTTGAGCCTGTTCAACTGAAACATTTTACAGACATCTCATACATTAACGACGAGGGATGTTTAGGTAAAACTATTTCTATTAACAGCTTGTCCGAACCTATCAATACAAATACTCGGTTCGACGTGGCTATTTTTTCAGTGAACCAATTTCTTAACAGCCCCGAACAAAAGAAAGGCAATGCGCCCCAATTAATACGACAGGAACTGTATAAATTGAGAAATTTATTGCCGGGTGCGCATATTGCCGATTTTGGCACACTGAAAACAGGAGAAAATATAAAACAAACCCTTGCCGCCTTGAATCAAGTATGCTCACTTTTCTATCATTTGAAGAAAAATGTAATTGTAATCGGGGGGCAGCAGCTACTCACGAATGCCTGTTTTACAGCGCTTAAAGAATTTGAGAATAATATCAATCTGGTACACATTGATGCAAAAATCGACTTATCCACTCAAAATGATTTACTTTCTAGACACTACTACCTCACCGAACTAATAGAGAAACATGCATCGCATTTATATAATATATCTTGTGCGGGCTATCAATATTATTTAGCAGATAAAAAGCAGATAAATATTCTTAACGACCAATATTTTGAACATTATCGCTTAGGAAGCATACGCCAGAAGTTTGAAAATCTCGAACCTGTTTTGCGCGATGCCGACATAGCCAGTTTCGACATATCGGCAGTGCGCATGAGTGATGCACCGGCTCAGGCAGATGGCTCACCCAATGGATTTTATGCGGAAGAGGCCTGCCGCATTGCCCGTTATTTGGGCATAAGCGATCGCATTAAGAATTTTGGTCTTTACGAAATTGATGCCCGATTTGACATAAACAAGCAAACTATTAAACTGGCAGCCCAAATAATCTGGCATTATATCGACGGTTTTACACACCGTAAACACGAGTTTCCCAAAGAAAAGATAACAAATTACACAAAATACGAGGTACAAATAGACGAAATCGACTTTCCAATCGTTTTCTATAGGAGCACTAAAACCGAAAGGTGGTGGCTCGAAGTGAAACCTACGCCGGATAAGGAAAACAGCCATGAATTGGTAATTGTGTCGTGTTCGGTAGAGGACTACAACAGCGCTTGCCGTAACGAGATTCCGGAGCGCTGGTGGATAAATTTTAAGAAATTGAAATAAACAGTGTGCAAAATGAAGGTTTAAAAATATATTATCTTATTTTTGTTCACGTCGTTACCTTTAAGAAAAAGGTGGAGAAGATTGTATGAAAAAGTTTTTTTCTTTTTGTATTTTGTTAATATTGGTTAATTTAGCAGCTAAAGCGCAACAGGAACCATTGTTTAGTGGGTATATGTTATCAAGACCCATAACAAATCCGGGCTTTGTGGGTGCTGAAAATACAATAAATGCATTATTTTTGAACCGGACAATGTTCGCCGGAATAGGCGAAGGTAAGCCGGTAACATCAGTGTTTGGAGTGGAAGCTCCTGTTGAAATTTTGGGCACAAACAGCGGACTGGGTGTTTGGGTGGTGAGCGACGAACTAGGATTTTATTCCACAGTAAATGTCGATTTTGTTTATGCATATCACCACCAACTCGAAAACGGTGTGTTGGGTGCAGGTATTAAAGGCGGGTTTAATAATTTTAGCATTAATCCCGAGGAATGGATTTATGTGGACGAAAGCCATTCAAACGATCCACTAATACCTTCACAATTTTCAACCATTATTCCCGGATTTGGATTAGGCATTTATTATCAAACGCCGACTTACTATCTTGGCTTCTCTGCAAGTCAGATAAATTCGGCCGATATTATTTACTCCGGGCAGGGACAAACCGAATATAATGTGGGCTATATGGCTCCACAATACTATTTAACTGGCGCATACAATATTGCGCTCCCCGATCCGTTATTTGACTTGCAGCCCTCGTTCTTATTAAGAACAGATTTGGCTGCATACGTGCTCGATATAAATGGGACAGTATATTATAAAAATAAATACTGGACTGGTTTTGGATTAAGAATGTCGCCCAGAAACATAGCAGCGTTTAACCTTATGGGAGGTTTAGAGCTGTTTAATGGTTTAAGCGTTGGGTATATTTTAGATGTTAACTTGGGCGCCATGTTTTTAGGCGGACATACGTCGCACGAAATTATGGTGTCGTATTCGTTTAACCTCGATACAAAACGAGACCAGAGATACAAGAGTGTGAGATACTTGTAGGACTTGAATATTATTGCTATGAAGAATTATAGATTACTAATTACGCTGTTGATCATTCTGATGATTGCGGGTTGTGCCCAAACGGGTGGAGAAAGCGGTGAACTCATTGGAGCTACACGTTCCAGAGGTAGATGGTTCGAGCCGGTTCCATACGGGATGACTTTTGTGCCCAGAGGTACTTTAAGAGTTGGTCCCAGCGACGAGGACATTAGCGGTGGACTGAACCCCACAATCACAGTTTCTATTGATGCTTTTTGGATGGACGATACCGAAATCACAAACAACAAGTATCGGCAGTTTACGAATTGGGTTCGCGACTCAATTGCCCGCACACTTCTTTACAACTCGGGTCACCCAAACGCTGAATTTTATGGAAGACTCGACATTGACGGCAACTACTTGGGTCTGAACTGGAATGAAAGAATCGATTGGCGAGATCCGGAAAATCATACAGGTGCGGCTTATTTGGCCGATATGTTCATCCCCGAAAACGAACGCTTCTTCGGCAAAATAGAACTCGATGCACGAAAAATGTTTTTCGACTATGCATGGATCGATCTTCAACGGGCAGCTTTGCGCGCAAACAGCTACAACTATGAAACACAAAGCTACGGTGGCGATGTTAACGACCGCTCCGACTTCATTGTTAGAAATAGTATAAATATATATCCCGACACACTTGTATGGATTCGTGATTTTACCTATGCATATAACGAACCATTAGCTAAGACATATTACTGGCATCCAGGATTTGACGACTATCCTTTGGTTGGGGTTACATGGGAACAGGCCAATGCATTTAGCCACTGGAGATCGAAAATGCAAAACGAATATTTTAGTCGCATTGGCGATGCTACAGTGATGGAATATAGGCTTCCCAACGAATTCGAATGGGAATATGCCGCACGCGGCGGTCTGCAAAACTCAATGTACCCGTGGGGTGGATATTATTCACGCAACCAACGCGGAGAATTCATGGCAAACTATAAACCTATGCGCGGTAATTATATAGAAGACGGTGGCTTAACAACTATGAGAGTAGCGGAATATCCGCCAAACGATTTTGGATTGTACGACATGGCAGGTAACGTAGCCGAATGGACTCGTACAGCATACGACGAACTAGCGTATTCTATGGTCAGCGACTTCAATCCTGACTACACATACAATGCACAACCCGGCGATCCTCCGGCACTCAAACGAAAAGTAATCAGAGGTGGTTCGTGGAAAGATGTAGGGTATTTTATACAAGTATCTACAAGAACTTATGAATATCAGGATTCCGCAACATCTTATATCGGATTCAGGTGTGTAAGGTCTTCTTTTGGAAACAATTTTTAATATATAAAAACTATTAGGATGAATATTGGTGATTTTTTGCATTCGAAACGGTGGAAGCTCATGCAAAACTATATTTATAGTTGGGGAGCTTCAGTGGTACTTATTGGTGCATTATTTAAACTTGAACACCTTCCAGGAGCAAGTGTTTTGCTAGGAGTAGGATTGTCAATTGAGGCAATTATTTTCTTTGTATCGGCATTTGAACCTATGATGGAAACTCCCGACTGGAAAATAATTTACCCACAACTCAGGACAGGGAAAGAAAGCAAAAGGGATTTAGAAAAAATCGAAAACGCTGATAAAAATTTCTTCAACCCTTATCTGGCAGGTCATTCAGGCGTAGGTGCACCCGTTTCTACAGTAAGTGCCGAGCCGGCAGTTGCTGTATCAGCACTACCCGAAGAGCAAATGAATAGCCTAAAAGAAAGTCTGGAACGCTTAGCAAAAACAGCTGACGGCTTAAAAAATATTTCAGACGCTACAACTGCTACCGATAGCTTTGTGAAAAACTTAAGCGAAGCTTCAGAATCGATTGGCTCTGTGGTAAGCGCAAATAAAAACGTGGCAAGTGTTATGGAAGAGAGTGTAAAAGGCATTACAAACTCGTACCAAAAAGCCGCTCAGGGTGTGGACAAATCGGTAGAAACACTGACAAGTACAGTAGAAAAATCAACACAGGAGTTAAGCCAGTCATCGGCAAAAACAGCTAAAGATATATCTGAAACAGGCAATGGCTTTGTGCAAAAGGTGAATCAATCGGCCGAAGAACTTACTTCATCATATCGCGACATGACCCATTCTCTTTCCAAAGGATTCAAAGGGTTCGAAAAAAATTCATCCAACTATTCAGCAAATCTTGATAAACTCAATAAAAACATGTCGGCAATAAATGCGGCATACGAACTTCACCTGAA
Source organism: Prolixibacteraceae bacterium (assembly GCA_007116765.1). Taxonomy (GTDB): domain Bacteria; phylum Bacteroidota; class Bacteroidia; order Bacteroidales; family Prolixibacteraceae; genus Roseimarinus. The sequence goes on from SKHV01000214.1 coordinate 4,608, forward strand.
AGGCACTGCAAAAGTTGACAATATGGTGAAAGACTATTCTAAAGGAGTAGAACAAATTGGGAAGCTATTAAACGTTTCGGTAGAAGAAACCCAAAAGTTTAATCAAAATACAAAAGAAATAAACGAGAACATTCAGGCATTAAATACTATTTATGGTAAAATGTTGGGTGCGTTAAACAGTAAAAGGTAAATCGAAGTAGAGTATGGGAAGTAAAAATTGTCCTGAAAGCCCACGGCAGAAAATGATCAATATGATGTATTTGGTGCTAACAGCAATGTTAGCATTGAATGTAGCAGCTGAAACATTGTATGCCTTTAAAGTGGTTGACGAAAGTTTGATGAAAACCTATCTCAGCTTCTCGGATAAAAACCGAGCCTTAGTGAACGATTTCAAAATTCAATACGATATAAATCAGGATAGGGTTGAGCGTTGGATGAATTTGGCTGATGAAGTTCACCACGAAAGCGAAGAAATAATCCGTTACATTGTTGATCTAAAAGTGTTGCTTTCCGAAACAGCGGGAGCAAATATAAAAGATCCTACAAGAACCCCTAACTCATTGTATCCGCTTATTCTAACAAATGAGAATGATACCTTGGTACTGAATAAGCAGGACGACTTGCATGCAGCACCTCAAATTATGCTCACTGAAGGCAAAGGAGCGGAATTACAGGAAAAGGTAATTGTCTACCGCGATAGATTAATCGAAATTGCAAATCATCATCCACAAATAATCGAGAATCTTACATCGGCACTCGATATTAGCGACCCCGACCGAGAAGAAAGAGCCAGTTCATCGATGAACTACAGAACATGGGTGCAGCAAAACTTTGAGTCTACTCCGGTTGTTGCAGCCATCACTTTATTGTCAAAACTACAAATCGATGTGCGCAATGCCGAATCGGCAACACTCAGACATTTGTACAATCAAATTGATGCTGAAGCTTTCAAGTTCACAGGCCTTTCGGCAAAAGTAATGCCCGAGGCCAGTTATATTTTTCAGGGTCAGGAGTATAAAGCAAGAATATTCTTATCAGCCGAAGATACCACACAGGCTCTTGAAGTATTTATGGACGGAAGCGACAGGCCTCTGCCGGTTGATGGAAATGAAGCTATATTTGCAATAACTCCTTCACAAGTAGGTGAACATTCATACCGCGGACATATACGATACCGCACACCCGATGGCGAAGGATTTGGAACCAAACCATTCGACATGAATTTCAGGGTAGCAGCCCCGGCGGTTACCATTGCACCAACCAGTATGAACGTACTCTATCGCGACCTGCAAAATCCGATAAGTATATCAGTACCCGGGGTTCCATCCGAAAATATCGAAGCATATTGTACCAACGGGAATATGTTCCGCGAAGGAAATGGTTGGATAATTGAACCCGAAGAACTTGATAATCTGGGTGAAAACACAAAGGTGATTGTAAATGCGAATTTTAATGGAGAGAGAAGACAAATGGGCGAAATGGTCTTTCGTGTTATGAGAGTTCCTGAGCCACGAGCAACTGTTGCCGGACTTAGTACAGGAAGAGTAGTCCGCGAAACTTTGCGTCAGCAAGCAGGAGTTATGGCTCGTCTCGATGATTTTTATTTCGATTTGCGTTTCGAAGTGGTTAGTTTCGACTTAACCGTTCCGGCTGGTGGAGGCACAGTGACCACAGTGCATTCAAATTCATTCCAGTTTACAAACCAACAAACTCAATTAATAAATAACTTAGGTGCAGGCGACCGTTTGTCCATCGAAAATATCAGGGCCCGTATTGAAGGCGGTGGCCCTGAAACTGAACGTCAACTGTCACCTGTTGTTTTAACAGTACAATAAAAAGAAATACTAAAAAACTTTTGGTATGAAACAGATAATAAATTTGATTTTAGTTTTTTTCTTGTTGCCTTTAGCAGGCTTCTCGCAAGAAAGTGGTAGGTATACCGATCGTTTCGGACCGTTTCACAACGCATTTCAAGATGAAAACGACTTCTCGAACAGAAAATATATAGAATACCCACATGTGAGGGAAGCAGATGTAGTGTGGGAAAAAGTAACCTGGCAGATAATCGACATGCGCGAAAAAATGAACATGCCGCTTTACTATCCTACCGACACATTGCATCAACGCAAAAGCTTGATCAATGCCATAATCGATGGTATTGATCAAAATCAGTTTACTGCATTCAGGACCCCGCTCAATACAAATGCTTTTGAATTCGATCCGAACAACATGTTCATGAATATTGACGAAATAAGAGACATTGGGATGACCGAAGAAATTGTTCCGGTTGAAATCAGACCCGGAGTTTGGGATGATCGTCTGGTGCAAATCAGGTGGAGACCCGAAGAAATTAAGCAAGTA
>SKHV01000403.1 GCA_007116765.1 Prolixibacteraceae bacterium
AATTCGCAAAAAAAATAAGAAACCTGAATATCGATGTTCAGGTTGTATTCACCACCGCTTATCGCAACTACGCGCTAAAAGCACTGCATTTAAAGCCTCTTGATTATTTGGTAAAACCTTTTGGTATAAACGAGGTTTTTGATATACTTACCCGTGCACATGAAATAATTGCCGAGAATAAAAAAAACATTGATGAGAATAAGGTTTGGGGAAAAATTATTCCTGAAAAATTAAAGTTTAAAACACTAAAAGGATATATTTTTATCAATTATTCAGATATTTTATATGCAAAAGTAATGGGTTCTGTGGTTGAGTTGTTTTTATGTGATGGTTCTAAAAAACGAGTAATTACACTTTTTAATAGTTTGTGTGACGAATTGAGCCCATTTGATTTTTCAAAAGTTAACCGCTCATTAATTATAAATATGCGTTACTTTACGAGCCTTAACAGCAAGTCGAAAATTTGTATTGTTAAGTGTAACTCAGAAGTATATGAGTTTTCTGTTTCTCAAACTTTCATCAAAAATTTTGATAAAAAGCATTCATTAAAAATTGGTTGACTTGAATTGATTTATATTTTTCAATACCTTACCTTTACTTTATGATTAATGCAAAAATACGATACACTTTATTAGCACTTGGTGCAATATTGGTTATTATCATAGCTTGGTATTTTAGGCATATTGTTTCATACATACTCATTGCGGCAGTTTTGAGTATGATTGGCAGGCCTTTGGTTAGGTGGATTAAAAGAGTTAAAATATGGAAATTCAGATTAGGAGCTTCTTTCAGCGCCTTTATTACTTTAGTTGCTCTTGGGGTTTTCTTTTTTAGCATTTTTCGCTTCTTACTTCCCTTGCTCATTAAAGAGTTCGAGCACCTGGCCAATATCGATGTTTCGGCATATTTGAATCAGCTCGAAGAACCACTAAGTAATGTGTCGCGTGTTTTATATGGCGAACCGGTTGAGTTTTCAAACAGTACTCTGATGTCTATGTTAGGTGAGCGCCTCTCTTCTTTCTTCGAGGTATCGCAGGTTGCTGATTTGCTGGGTACTGTGGCAGGGAAATTGGGAAGCTTTTTGATTGGATTAATATCGGTGGCTTTTATCACTTTCTTCTTCCTGCGCGACGAAAATATGTTCAGGAACGGCTTAATGCTGTTAGTACCATCGGGTTACGAGGAACGTGTTGAAAAAAACATGGATCGCATTGGATACTTGTTGCGCAGGTATTTTATTGGAATAATCCTCGAAATATTGCTGGTAATGTCACTCGATACTATTGGATTATTTATTATCGGAATTAGTTTTTCTCAAGCGGTGGTCATTGGTATGTTTTGTGGATTATTCAATGTTATTCCTTATTTGGGACCCTGGTTAGGGAGTGCTGCAGGTATACTTATTGGTTTGGCAATAAATATAAATGCCGACTTTATGGGCGAAACCCTTCCTTTACTGGGCTTAATGGTGCTGGTTTTTGTTACGGTTCAAATTATCGATAATGTGCTGATTCAACCTTTCATTTATTCGAGTAGTGTGAAAGCTCACCCTATGGAAATATTTCTTGTAATACTTGCTGCCGGAAGCGTTGCCGGTATTATGGGAATGATTCTTGCCATTCCTGTTTATACAATTCTGAGAGTGTTTGGAGCAGAATTTTTATCTGAAATCAAATTTATACGGAAACTCACCGAAAATATGGACAAGGAAAAGCCAAAAAGCAGGTCTCTTTCATCCAATAAATAATAGAAGCTTTAGTATTTATTTATAATTGAGCAGTATAGACTAACAAATACGAATTTTTGTGAAACAACTAGCCCGGAACATTCACGCGGTAGTGTGCTTTCGATTTTCCCTTTGTGATTGCAGTTAGCCTTCCCTTTAATAGTTTGCGTCTCAATGGTGATATATAATCGATAAAAAGCTTTCCTTCCAGATGATCGTATTCATGCTGAACCACACGGCCTGCAAAGCCTTTATAGGTTTCAGTTATTTTGTTCCAATGTTCATCGTAATAAGTAATGCTTACTTCGTCCTGGCGTGACACATTCTCGCGAATACCGGGCAGGCTTAGGCATCCTTCTTCCATTTCCCATTTTTCACCTTTAGTTTCATTTATTTCAGGATTAATAAAAACTTTTTTAAAGTCTTTCATCTCTGGTTCTTCCTCTTCCATGCCGGTACCGTCAACAATAAACATTCTAATCGATAATCCAACTTGTGGAGCGGCCAAGCCAATACCGTCGGCATTGTACATGGTTTCGTACATATTTTCTATCAGTATATTCAGGTCTTTGTAGTCTTTATCAATTTCTACTGCTTTCTTTCTCAGCAATGTGTCTCCGTAAACTGTAACCGGTAATATCATAACTTGTTGTTTGTGTTTCTTTTGTATTCTAAATGCCACTGCAGAATTATTTGTGCACTTACCGCATCAATCAGTTCTTTATTTCTGCGTTCTTTTTGTTTCACTCCTGCATCAATCATGGTTTGAAATGCAATTTTTGATGTAAAACGTTCGTCGGCTAAAACAAGTTTAATGTCGGGGAATGTTTTTTGAAACTGTTTCAAAAAAGGGTTGATGTATCTTATTGATTCCGACGGCTGATTCGCTAAGGTAAGCGGGTATCCAACCACTACCTCAACTACATTTTCTTTAGTGAAATAATCAGTCAAAAAACCTATTAATTCGTGCGTGCGAACCGTAGTGAGTTTGTTTGCAATTATTTGCAGATTGTCGGTAACTGCAATACCTGTTCGTTTTCGACCGTAATCTATTGCTAATATTCGTGCCATAATTTCGGCTGCAAAGATAAGTTATTATTTTAATCTGCCTGTAGCAGTTGAAAATCTATTTTATAATGAATATGCTGCACAGTTAAAATAAATGAATAAATTTGGCTGGATATAAATTATTGTAAGTAAATACTAGGTAAAACCTTTTTCAATTAAAGCAAGAATGAGTGTATCCCAAAATAGTTTTTTTAAGGTAGCTAACGCGAAACCATTTTTGAAGTGGGCCGGAGGCAAAACCCAAATTTTAAACGATATAAAAAACTTTTTACCTGCCGGTTTTGCAGAAAAAGAAATCACTTACATTGAGCCTTTTGCAGGAAGTGGAGCAGTGCTATTCTCCATATTGTCCTCGTTCTCCAATATCCAATCTGCTGTGATAAATGATGTTAATGAAGATTTAATAAATGTGTATCGTGTTATCGCAGAATATCCCGAAGAACTAATTGTTTATCTCAAGCAGTTAGAATATGAATATCTTAGTTTAAATGGTGAAAATCAGAAAGAATATTTTTATGCAAAGCGAAGCCTTTTCAATTTACGCAGCAGTAGCAAAATTATTCAAGCGGCATTGTTCATTTTTTTAAATCGAACATGCTTTAATGGTTTGTACAGGGTGAACAAAAATAATTGTTTCAATGTGCCAGTGGGAAGCTATAAGAAGCCACTAATATGTAATAGTGAAAATATTTTGGCTGTGAGTGCAGTGCTGCAAAAGGTTGAAATTCTTACTGCCGACTTTGAAAAAACTTATGAATATGCAAGCGAGGATTCTTTTTTTTATTTCGATCCTCCCTATAAACCAATAACCGTTTCATCAAGTTTTAACTCGTATTCGAAGGATAAGTTTGACGATGAAGAGCAAATACGTTTGTATAATTTTTGTGTAAAACTGGATAAGAATAATATTAAATGGATGCTTAGCAATTCTGATGTAAAAAGTGCCGATGCTGAAAATTATTTTTTCGATGAATTGTATTCCGGCTTCAATATAAGAAGAGTTAAGGCTACACGACGTATCAATTCAAATGCCCAAAAACGTGGGTTGTTGAATGAGTTGATCATTACAAATTATTAGATTTTGTTTTCTTGTCCAGGAAATTCTTCTTCCCCGTTGGCATATTTTGCAAACCGGTGTTTCTCTTTGCCGTGAACATTTTCGTGGCTGGGCCATGGCCAACCACCAAAATTTGTACTGCGGTAGTCGACAAATGCCTGACGAATTTCATTTTCAGTATTCATTACAAACGGGCCGTGTTGCACTACCGGTTCATTGATGGGTTTACCTTGCAAAAGAAGCATATATGCTTCGATATTGCTGTTCTCAATCAGTACAGGTTCATCGGCTGAAAGCTCAATAGAGTTGTACGATTCAATTTCATGTTTGTCGATTTTTATTTTGCTGCCTTTGTAAAAGTATAACGAACGCTGAATTTCATTTGATGCTCGCGGAATTATCCAGCTTGCATTGGCCTCCATTTTAATGAGCCATATACTAACTTCATTTTCATTATTATTAGCCCATGAGTTTGGTGCGGGTGGAGGCGCTTGAGTATTGTGAATTTTTCCGGCAACTACTGTTATTTCAGTTGTTTTGCCATTTTCATCTTTTTCGGTGTGTAAAGGAATGTTTTCAGCCCAGAGCATTGCGTAGTGTGGCTTAACAAACTTATCCTCGCGGGGCAAATTTAACCATATCTGGAAAAGCTCTAGGGGGTTGCCTTGGTCTTTGTTAAGGAGCGGGAACATTTCGGAATGTTGTAAGCCCGAACCCGCCGTCATCCATTGTACGTCGCCATTGCCATAGCGGCCGGCACCTCCGTGCGAATCGGAATGATCGACAAAACCATTTAGCACAATTGTAACCGTTTCAAATCCACGATGGGGATGAGTTGGAAATCCGGGGACTTTTTCTCCATGGTACATTCTCCATCCGTCTTTAATGGTAAAATCCTGTCCTATATTTCTTCCTTCAAGCGATTCGGCTGGCCCCATCTTCTCATTACCCTTTGGGTAGTCATCATTGTGATGCACACAAAATAAAAAAGGATTTTGTGTTTGCCATACAAATCCAAGGGGTGTAATGTTCTTTACAATTTCATTTTGCATACTATTCTCTGTTTTATAGTATGCGCAATATAATTATAAAAAGTCGAAAAGCATTCCTTTTTCCTTCACTTTTGGTCCCTTGCGTTCGTCCCAATCGAGGGTGGCGCATTCATAATCCATGTCGTGTTCAAAAAACAGTATGTAGTTGTTTTTGAATGCTTCGCGCAGGAATTTCTCCTTTTCTTCCATTGCTGTAACCGGGTATAGGTCGTAGGCGGCAATCCATTTTAGCGGAATATTGGCAACAGTAGGAACGAGGTCGGCTATGTACACAATTGTTTTTCCCTTGTATTCAATAATGGGTACTATTTGTCCGGGTGTGTGGCCGTTAAAAATGCGCAACGATAAGCCCGGGTATAGTTCGATTTCTTTGTCGATAAGTTTTAACTGTACTGAATCTTTTACCGGAAGCAGGTCGTTCTCGAAGTAAGCATCGCCCTCGCGCGGGTTGGGGGTCATGGCATTTTCCCATTGTGCTTTTGAGCAATAATAATTCGCATTCGGGAAAGTGGGCACTGCTTTTTTGTTTTCATCGAACGTAGTGCCACCTCCGCAGTGGTCCCAATGCAAGTGGGTATGTATTACATCGCTAATGTCTTCTGCTTTGAAGCCGGCTTTTTCAATCGAATCGATAAGCAAATGGCTGTTCTCGATGCCGTTGTTGTCGATAAATTTCCAGCTAAGCTTATCGCCGGCACCGGTTTCAATAAGGATTTTCCGGTCATCGATTTCCAGCAACATACAACGCATGGCAAGAGTAATCAGGTTGCGCTCGTCGGCTTTAACTTGTCTCGACCATAAAAGCTTGGGTACTCCGCCAAAAATTCCCCCTCCGTCGCATTTAAAAGTGCCTGCGTCAATAATGTGTAAATCCATGTTTAAAGTTGATTTTTTTTAAGATTGAAACGTTTAATCAATATGTTGATGTTGTAATAAACGGTTATTTTTTTGTTTTCGATAGGGAAGTTTACATGAGGGCCGCTAATAAGCAATTCAACGTTTGGTAGCTTATTGGTAATTTTCTCAAGGTATTCAGTAATTTCTTTTTGTGTTGTTGGCCCAATAAAATTCATAATAACAATATCTGATTTAGTTGCTTTTGCAGTGTAAATCACATCGTCGGCCGGTACGGCTTGTCCTAAATAGGTGCACGGGTAACCGGCTTTGCGGAAAATATAGTGGTAGTATAAAATGCCAAGTTCGTGGAAATCCCATTCGGGCATGCAAAGCAACACGCCCGGCTTTTTTTGGTCAGATAGAGGCAAATCATTAATTTCGGCAAAAAGCTTTAATCGGCACATGTTGGTGAAAAAATGTTCGTGACCGGGGGTGATTTTTCCGTTTACCCACAGGTTACCAACAACCCTCAAAAATGGAAAGACAATTTTCTCGAAAGTGTCTTCAAGCCCATATAGTGAATTGTATGTATCGAAAAGTTCGGCGATTTTTCTCTGGTTGAAGTTTATAGAAGCTACCATGAGTTGCTCAACGGCAGCATCGATCGATTTTTCGTTGGTAGCAGCCTCTTCGGTTTTTTCGTCGAGTTCCTCTGCCGTGAGATCTGAAATGACCGAAATTTTCATTCCACTTTTATTCAGCAAGGCAACTTTAAGCAGTTTCATCAACTGTTCTTCCGAATAGTAGCGCGTATTGCCTTCCGACCTGCTGGGTGTAAGCAAGCCATAGCGTTGTTCCCACACCCTTATGGTGTGTGCCTTTATTTGAGATAATATGGCAAGTTCGCCTATGGAATAAAGTTTCATGCGTGTTTATAAATAATTGAAATACTTCTCACTAATAACCTGAGAAAGCTCTTTTTGTTTAAAAAAAGCACGATGCTAATTTAAACATTTTGTTTTTCATTTTGGCAAATCATTCTAGAATTAACGATTAAACACTACTTTTATCAAAAAAAAACTGAAAAACATGCATATTCATTTTATAGCAATAGGGGGCAGTGCCATGCACAATCTGGCAATTGCCCTGCACCAAAAAGGTTACAAAGTTACCGGTTCCGACGACGAAATTTTTGAGCCATCGCGCTCACGATTGGAAGC